>JBCDLV010000222.1:0-5830 GCA_038744895.1 Bacteroidota bacterium
CCGCTAAGCGATGGCCTCGTTCAACTTCTCGTCTGGGCGGAAGGCGCTGACGGCGTTCAGCCTCGCGTCGCTGACCGACATCGTCCTGCTGCTGCTGATCTTTTTCCTGCTCACGTCGTCCTTCGTAACGCAGAACGGGCTCCGGGTGAACCTCCCGGATGTCGCCTCGGCTACGCCCCTGGAGCAGGAGTACGTGGCGGTCACCATCGACTCGGTCGGCGTCTACACGGTCGAGGACATGGTCGTGCCACGCGATAGCCTCGTCGATGCCGTTCAGGCCGTCCGAGAAGGGCGGACCTCCCTGGCTGTCTACGCCGACAGCGCGGCGTCCATCGCAGGACTCGCGGAGGTCGCCTCGGTCGCGTCTGCACTCGACATGCGGGTGTCCATCGCGACGGAGGCCACAGCCGCCAGCGGAACCGAGTAGCCCACCCGCTGGCGACCCGCGCGAGCGTGGGCGCATGCCACTCGCCAGCGGGGCTCCAATGCCAGCGGGGCTCCAATGCCAGCGGGGGCCCGACGCCAGCGGGGCTCAGCTCACGCCCCACCCGGCTCGATCGAGCGAACGGTACTGGATGGCCTCGGCGAGGTGCTCCGGGCCGACCTCGACAGCATCGGACAGGTCGGCGATGGTTCGGGCCACCTTGAGGATCCGGTCGTGGGCGCGAGCGCTCAGGCCCAGCCGCGTCAGCGCCGACTCGAGGAGCGACCGGCTGTGCGTGTCCAGCTTGCACCATCGGCGGACTTCGGGGGCAGACATCTGTGCGTTGCAATAGCGGTCGTCAGCGCCCTCGAACCGCTCGGCTTGCCGCTCCCGCGCAGCCACGACCCGCTGGCGGACGGCTTCCGACGGCTCGGCGTCCTCGGTGCGGCCGAGCGCCTCGAACGGCACCGGCGTCACCTCCACGTGGAGGTCGATCCGGTCCAGGAGCGGGCCGCTCACCTTCGAGAGGTAGCGCTGAACCTGGCCGGGGGCGCACACGCAAGCACGTGTCGGATCGGAGGCATGACCGCACGGGCACGGGTTCATCGACGCCACGAGCATGAACCGCGCCGGGTAGCGGACCGTCGCCCGCGCACGCGCGATGGTCACCTCGCCCTCTTCCAACGGCTGGCGCAGCACCTCCAGCACCGACCGCTCGAACTCGGGCAACTCGTCCAGGAAGAGGACGCCGTTGTGGGCCAGTGAGATCTCCCCAGGCATCGGATTCGACCCGCCGCCGACGAGGCCTGCGTTCGAGATCGTGTGGTGCGGCGACCGGAACGGACGCTCGGCGACAAGCCCGAGCGTCGCAGACCCGTTGAGGCGCCCACCGACCGACAGGATCTTGGTCGTCTCCAGCGCCTCCGCTGGCGTGAGCGGCGGCAGGATGGTCGGCAGCCGACGTGCGAGCATCGTTTTTCCCGACCCCGGTGGCCCCACCATGAGCGCGTTGTGTCCGCCAGCCGCGGCGACCTCCAGCGCCCGCTTGACGAGCACCTGCCCACGCACGTCCGCGAAGTCGGGGCCTCCTGCGGGCACCACACCCGAGACCAACGGGCGCGGAGGCTCGGGCGAGCCGCGCCCACCCTGCTCCGCCAGCAGGTCGAACGCCTCACGGAGCGTGCGGACGGCGTACACCTCCAGACCGTCCACGACGGCGGCCTCGGCGGCGTTCTGGGGAGGCACGATCATCGCGCGACGCCCCTCGTATCTCGCCCCAACGGCCATCGGCAGCACGCCGCGCACGGGCCGGACGGCGCCGTCGAGACCCAGCTCGCCCACGATCACGACCTCGTCAAGCACGTCCTGCGGCAGAACGTCCGTGGTCGCCGCCAGCAGGCCCAGCGCCAGCGGCAGGTCGTACGCGGAGCCTTCTTTGCGCACGTCCGCTGGCGCCAGGTTGACCGTTACGGCGCCGCGCGGAACGGGCAGATCGCTCGTCTTGAGCGCGGCCCACACGCGGTCCCGGCTCTCGCGGACGGCGCCGTCGGGCAACCCGACCACCGTCCACCGCGGGATGTTGGGCTCGGTGTGTGTCTCGATCTCGATGGGCAGCGCGTCGACGCCGAGGACGGCGCTGCTCCAGACGCGGGAGAGCCGAGAGGTGGGCATGGCGGGGCTGGGGGACCTGCCCTAGACCCGCTGGCGCCAGCGGTCTAACCAGGTGCGTGGCGCCATCAATGCAGAGGTCGGTTTACATCGAACAGCCAGCAGCGAGACAACTCTGACCTGTCGGCCTCTCCAGGGAATACACCTACCAGTGAGTACACCTAGCCCAGTAAATCGCGAACCCACTCTGGCTACCGCACAGAGAGCATCCAGTTACCGGACGACGGTAAATCGAGCCGCGGCTACCTCGCCTTCGGTGGTCCTCGCCTGGACAGAGTAGACCCCGGTGGAGAGCGTACTCGTCTCGACCTCGATGCGCTGCATGTCGCCAGCAGGCCCCTGCCACACCCTTCGGACTTCCCGCCCAGCGGAGTCGTAGAGCATGACCTCAACACTCTGAGGAGCGTCGAGGTTGAGGACCGCCGCTACGCGGTCGTCCACTGGGTTTGGAGAAACATGAAGGTTGAGACCTGTGCCCGCCTTGTCACTTACCTCAGGGTCGCTAGAGACCGCGTATGCTGGTGTTGTCGTGCGCCAGACCCCAAAGTCCGTCGCGGCGTAGAGCCGTCCGTCCGGCCCCAGTCTGAGTTTCCCAGCTCGATAGCCACCCCACCCATTATCGACCAGCTGCCACGTTGCGCCATCATCCGAAGATCGCACGACGACGCCTTCCTGAGGATCTCGCCCGGCTCGACTCGGGCTTACCCCAGCCCATACCACACCATCTGGTGACGTTAGCAAGTGCACCTCGTTCGTGTTACTGAGACCCAGTGCTGTCGGACTAAAGCGGTGGAAGCGCGTCCATGTCCTTCCGCCGTCGTCGGAACGGTATATCGTCGCGGTTGAGTCACGGCCGAACACGAGGTCGTCAATGCCCGCCAAGACTGTCCCCCCATATGCATGGCCAGCTTTCGGTACAAAGGCAAATGAGTAGCCGACGTATCGTGCATTTTCATATACCCCGGTGCTAGGTGTCCAGTTCAGCCCGCCATCGTCAGAGTAGGTGACGCCGTTGTACACACCGGCAAGCAGACGGCCGTCAGGCAACATAGGCGACGGTGGTACTTCACCCAAGGTCACCGCTGAGCCACCGGTGTTCCCCAGGCGAACCCACGATCCTGGACGCCCATCGTCGTCGGAGCGGAAGGCAAACTGGATCGCAGCGAATATGTAGCCATTACCGTCTGCGCCAGCCAACGACGGCAGTGACGACTGAATGAGGGTTTCTGTGCCTCCGCCGGCGTTGTTGACATCTCTCTCCCGAGAGGCTCCGGCATCGGGCATACGGTCGATAGCTGTAGGTCCAACAGCTGCGCCGTACAGGATCGTACGCTCTGGAGTTACTAGGCCGCTCTCTGCAATGCAGACTCCGGGACATCGGTTGATCCAATCGCTTCCCTCCCACACCCCGGGCTCGCCTGGAGCGTAAAACAGAGGACCGTAGGACGAGAACCAGATAACCCGGTCCACACCGGAGGCACCAGTGACAAAGCCTACGTCGTTTGCCCCCACTGCGGCGCGTCCCTCAATGACAGGAAGACCCTCCCATTCCAGAGGCTGAGACTGAGCCCCAGCCTCGCCGAGGAGTGTCGCAGCCAGGAAAAGCAGCGAGCAGAGCGTACGAGCAGACATTATCCTCTGAGCCCGCTGGCGCCAGCGGTCCATCTAGGTCACCCCTCCGCGACACGCTGCGCCAGCCGGTACGCGATAAAGCCGGTCACGCCGAACGTGATCGCGTACACCATCGAGTCGCCGTCCTCCGGGCTGATCGCCCCGAACACGAGCGCCATGATGCCGGCCGCCAGCCCGCCGCCGATCGCGAACACGATCGTGTAGACGACGAACAGGACGAGAGCGCGAGCAGGTGTGAGCGAGCGAACGGGGTCGGGCATGAAGGCGTTGCGTGTGTGCCCCCAACGTACCCCCAGCTAGCCCCCGCTGGCGCGGGCCTGGTCGTTCAGGCTCCAATCGTACGCGTTGTACTGGACCGCGAGCGCGGCCTCCTCCAGCATCGCCCGGGTTTCGCCGTCGTAGTAGCGAGCGATGAAGCGCTGGGTATCGTCGTCGGATCCGCCGAAGTCGCCTTTGAACCAGTCGAAGATCTTCGACAGACGCGCCGTTCCTGCCTCGGCGTCGACAGTGTTCTTCTCGTCGTTGAAGAGAAACGTCACAGCCTGGTCGTCGAGTTGAGCGTCGAGGCTGTCGCCTGTGTAGGCCTCTTGGCGCAGCGGCGGGCAGCTGATCGCAGCGCACACCAGCGCGAAGTGAATCCGCGGCTCGTCAAACTCCTCGCGGACCGTTCCGTGCTCGATGTCGTCGAGGGACACGTCCTCGCCGCCGACGACGGCGAACGGGATCGAGAACGGACTGTTGACGGATGGGATGAAAGGCCCGTCCACCACGTCGCGAATATCCTCGATCGGGTAGGAGTCCACGATTAGCCGAATCGCGAAGGCGTTGTAGGCGTTGAGGTAGAACGCCAGCCGGTCGTCGTCGGGCAGCCCGGATGGGTCGGTCGAGGCCAGGCGCCCGAGGTAGGCATCCAGGTCTGACGGATCCGCCGCAATCGCCGAGTAGTCGACCAGCCCCTCCTCGTCGACGTGTTCTTGGAGCAGCTCGGTGAAGTCGGCGTGGTCGAACGCGGACGGCTGCTCGACCGGACCCGCGGGCTCGATGGGCCGCACGGAGACCTCATTCTGGCAGCCGACCCATGCGAACGAGGCCAGCGCCAGCAGGAAAAGGAGACGTCGCATTGCGGGCAAGCGGAAGAAGAGGGAGTGTCGTTGGAACGTAGCGCGTGAACGCCGCGCACCGCCGGACGTAGGGAACGTCCCCTGGACGACGCTATGACCTACGGCATTACCGGCAACCCCACCAAAGACGCCCTCTGGCAGCCGCTCCGCCAGCTGGTGGCCTGGCTCGCACAGGACGGCGTTGCGTTCGGCATCACGCCCCCGCTGGCGGATGGCCTGCTGCGACGCGGCCTGTCCGACCCTGCCCTCGTCGAGGCGCATCGCCAGCAGGATGTCGCCGCTGGCGCCGACGTGCTCCTCTCGTTCGGAGGCGACGGGACGCTCCTGCGCACGGCCCACGCGGCTCGCGGACGTCCCATCCTGGGCGTCAACATCGGCAGGCTCGGGTTCCTGACGAAGGTGGAGGTCGGTGAGATCTGGACCGCAATCGAGGCCATCGAACGCGGGCGGACAGGCATTGAGGAGCGCATGACGCTGGATGTCGAGGTCGAAGGCGGAGGCCTCGAAGGCGTTCCCTCGTGGGCCCTCAACGACGTCGTCGCTGACAAGTCGGGCACCACGAGCATGATCCAGGTCGAGGCCCGCGTCGACGGCATCCCACTCAACACGTATTGGGCCGATGGACTCGTCGTCGCCACGCCCACGGGGTCGACGGCCTACGCTCTCTCGGTCGGCGGGCCGATCCTGACGCCCGGCACGGAGACGATCGTGGTGGCGCCCATCGCGCCGCACACCCTCACCGCACGCCCCATCGTGCTGCCGTGCGACGCCAAGCTGGAGCTCCGCGTCGAGACCCGCGACCACCCATTCGCCTTCGCATGCGACGGGATCTCGACGGTTTTGGATGGAGGCGCCGTCATCCACATCCGGCGTGGTGAGGAGCCGGTTCGCCTGGTGACGCTGCCCGACCGCGACTACTTCTCGACGATCCGCGACAAGCTCTCCTGGGGCAAAGGCGGCGTGTTTTAGGGCACGCCCCACCTGA
>JBCDLV010000223.1:0-5797 GCA_038744895.1 Bacteroidota bacterium
GCCACTCGCGGCCGACGAGTTCACGAACGCGATGCCGCAGAAGCCGAACGTGTTGGTGCCGGACAGCAGGGCCACCAGGTCGGCCCCGTAGGCTGTGCGGCGGGCGTGGACCTCGTCCATGATGCCATCCGTGGTGCCGGTGACATTGTTGAGGTCCGTTTCGAGATTCCCGGATGATGCGAACGGTGTCGCGTAGGCATCGACGAGCCGAATGTCCAGGTCCGGAAGCCCCGAGTTGTCGTACGCGGCGTTCGTGACGTCGACGAACGACTGGGCCAGGGCAAAGGGGTCGGCGTACGCGGCGGCGACGTTCGTGGTGTACGGGACGAGGACGTCGACGGTGGTGGTCATGGACGCGCTGCGGGGCTGCGCCGCCAGCCGGGCCTGATCCTCGGCGCGCTCGGCCGCCAGCCGCTCTCGGTTGGACTCGACGAACGCCTCGTAGCCCTCCGGGTGGGCCTGGTACGCCGCCATCGACTTGCGCGCGACCGCGTGCAGGCCACCGGTGAGCGGGCGGACCGGATAGACCCGCCCGCCGAAGTGGATCTCGCCTGTCACCATCCCGTCGCGTGTCACGAGGGCGCCCCACGTCGCCCCCGTGGGCCCGCTGGCGCGGCCGTACCACGAGACGTGACCCGACGGCCGTGTCGCCACGGAGACTGCCGAGAAGAGCACCTCGACCGACAGAAGGTCGATGCGCAGGTCTGCGCCGCCGGTCAGGGCTGCGTCGTCCACGCGGACGATCTCGACGGCATCGACGCCGAGCTCGCCTTCGAGGAGACCCAGGATCTCCTGCTGGCGATCGTCGAGAACGATCCGCGCCCCATCGACAGGGGCAAAGAGCGACGGCTGGGCCGCCAGCGGGGCAACGAAAGCGGCGACCAGAGCCGCTGCGAGGGCCAGACGCATGCACGTGGTGGGGGGACTCCGAAAGCTCGCCAGCGGGGAACGCCTCGGGCAACTCCGCACCCGCTGGCGGCCCGTGTACCGCCCGGAGTGACACGCCACCGTGACCCCCACACGTGGGTGTCTTCTGCTCGTACCCTCTCCGCCGAGCTCTCCCGACGCGATGAAGGTCGTCCTCCCCGGCGGATCCGGACAGATTGGAACCCTCCTCGCCCGCCACTTCCTCGCCGGCGGGCACGAGGTCGTCGTCCTCAGCCGCAGCCCGTCCGAGGCCCGCTGGCGCACGGCGGTCTGGGATGGCCGCACGCTCGGCCCGTGGGCCCGCGAGATCGACGGCGCCGACGTGATCGTCAACCTCGCCGGTCGAAGCGTCGACTGCCGGTACACGCCCGCCAATCGAGCCGCCATCCTCGACTCGCGCGTGGACTCGACGCGCGTCCTCGGCGAGGCCATCGCCCGAGCCGATCGCCCGCCGCCGCTGTGGCTCCAGTCCAGCACGGCCACGATCTACGCCCACCGCTACGATGCCCCCAACGACGAGGCCACCGGGCGCGTCGGCGGGGACGAGCCGGGCGCTCCGGACACCTGGCGCTTCAGCATCCAGGTGGCCCAGGCCTGGGAGCAGGCGGCCCTCGACGCCGTCGGCACGCCAGCGGGCGACGACGCCAGTGGGGTGCGGCTGGTCTTGCTCCGCTCGGCGATGGTGATGAGCCCGGACCGGGGCGGCGTCTTCGACGTGCTCCTGGGGCTCGTCCATCGCGGGCTCGGCGGCACGTCGGGCGACGGCCGCCAGTTCGTCTCCTGGATCCACGACGCCGACTTCGTGCGTGCGCTCGATTGGCTCATCGGCCACGAGGAGGTCTCGGGGGCCGTCAACCTGGCCGCGCCGAACCCGCTGCCGAACGCGGCCTTCATGCGTGCCCTCCGGGAGGCCTGGGGGACCCGCATCGGCCTGCCCGCGACGCGCTGGATGCTGGAGGTGGGTGCCGTGTTCATGCGGACCGAGACGGAGCTGGTCCTCAAAAGCCGCCGCGTGGTGCCGGGACGTCTCCTAGAGCATGGGTTCGTGTTCGGGCACCCGACCTGGCCGGAGGCCGCCCGCGACCTCGTGACCCGCTGGCGCCGCGGGCCGAGGAGCCTCCGCTCCTCAGCGGCCTAAAACGCGAGGCCGGCGCCGAACGACGGAAGCACATACACGGGCAGGCCGAGTGCCTCGAAGGACTCGGTGAACGACGAGGACGGATCGCCGTAGGCCACCAGGCCGATCCGGAGCAGCAGGTCGCGGTTGAACGGACGCCCCCCGCTCACGGGGCGGCCGACGGGGATGCGCAGCTGGACGGCGCTGCTCACATGCGGCGCGCCTCGTGGCCCGCCGTCCGTCCACAGAACGACACCCGCGCCGCCCTCCGCGACGACCCGCCGACGGCCGAGGACGCCCAGGACCGTTCCCGACACGGCCACGTCGCCCCGGCCACCGAACAGGCCGATGCCTCGCTCGCCGACCCCGAGGCGCCCCGCCAGATGGGTCGCCAGCGGGACCTGCGCCGTGACGCCGTACCCGATCTCGAAGAGGCCGAAGACCTCGCCCGTGACGATGCGGTCGGGCCGGTCTTGCCCGCTGGCGGCGGGGGCGAGGAGGAGAAGAACGAGCACGAGGGGACGGCGCATCGGAGCCTGCAGGGCCAACCGACCCCAGGCTACCGGGCGGCTCGGCTGCCGGCCTGGTGCAGATGCACCACACCGTGCCGATGACCCGACCGTGCCGCTCACCCGCTGGCGAGACGCCTCTCGGGCTCCGCGTGAACAGCCCCGGTGGCCCGGGCGCCCTCGCGGGTTCACGGGGGATCCTGGGACAAAAGCGGCGCTCCCGTGTATCCTATCCCCATTGAACCGATACCAAAGAGCCCTGTCCTGACCTCATGGCTGATCTGTCCTCTCTGTTCGACGCCCGCGACACGCTCGACGCCGCCGGCACCAGCTACACCGTCTACCGCCTCGACCGCGTCGCCGAGGCCACCGGGGCGGACCTGAGCCGGCTCCCGTTCTCGATCAAGGTCCTCCTCGAGAACGCCCTTCGCCAGGCCGACCTTCCCACGCCCGTCGGCGAGGAGGACGTCCGCAACCTGGCCGCGTACGAGCCCGCGGCGCCAGCGGAGGTCGAGATCCCGTTCACGCCGGCCCGCGTGCTGCTGCAGGACTTCACCGGCGTCCCGGCCGTCGTGGACCTCGCGGCGCTGCGGAGCGCCATGGCGCGCAACGGCGGAGACCCCGAGGCCATCAACCCGCGCGTGCCGGTCGATCTCGTCATCGACCACTCGGTCCAGGTCGATAGCTTCGCGCTGCCCGAGGCGTTCCAGATCAACGCCGACATCGAGTTCCAGCGCAACCAGGAGCGCTACGAGTTCCTGCGCTGGGGCTCCAAGGCCTTCGACAACTTCGGCGTGGTGCCGCCCGAGCGCGGCATCTGCCACCAGGTCAACCTGGAGTACCTCGCGCGCGGCGTCTGGTCGGCACCCGGTGGCGACGGCCTCCCGGTGGCCTACCCCGACTCGCTCGTCGGGACGGACAGCCACACCACGATGATCAACGGCCTCGGCGTGCTCGGCTGGGGCGTCGGCGGCATCGAGGCCGAGGCGGCCATGCTCGGCCAGCCGATCTACATGCTTATGCCCAAGGTGGTCGGGTTCCGGCTGACCGGTAAGCTGAGCGAGGGCGTCACGGCGACCGACCTCACCCTGACCGCCACCCAGATGCTCCGCGCGCACGGCGTGGTGGGCAAGTTCGTGGAGTTCTTCGGGACGGGGCTCTCGCAGATGTCGCTGCCCGACCGCGCCACGATCGCCAACATGGCGCCCGAGTACGGCGCCACGATGGGCTTCTTCCCCATCGACGCGGAGACGATCGACTTCCTCCGCCGCACCAACCGCGACGAGGCGACCGTCGAACTGGTCGAGAGGTACGCCAAGCTCCAGGGCCTCTTCCGCACCGACGACACGCCCGATCCGGAGTTCGAGGCCGTCCTGGAACTGGACCTCGCCGATGTTCAGCCGTCCATGTCTGGGCCGAAGCGCCCGCAGGACCGGATCGTCCTCGGCGACCTCCAGCGCGAGTTCAAGGAGAGCCTCACGCGGCCCGCCAGCCCGCAGGGGTTTGGCCTCGCCGAGGACGCCCTCGACAACACCGGCCGCTACGCCGACGACGCCGGCAACGAACTCGACCTGACGCACGGCGACGTGGCCATCGCGGCCATCACGAGCTGCACCAACACCTCCAACCCCAGCGTCATGCTGGCGGCGGGCCTGGTGGCCAAGAGCGCCGTCGAGCGCGGCATGAAGGTCAAGCCGTACGTCAAGACCAGCCTGGCGCCGGGCAGCCGCGTCGTGACGGCCTACCTCGAAAAGGCCGGGCTTCAGCCTTACCTCGATCAACTCGGGTACAACCTCGTCGGCTACGGATGCACCACGTGCATCGGTAACTCGGGCCCGCTGCCCGAGCCGACGGCGAAGGCGATCACCGACGGCGACCTCATCGTGGCGGGCGTGCTCTCGGGCAACCGCAACTTCGAGGGCCGCATCCACGCGCTCGTCAAGGCGAACTACCTCGCCAGCCCGCCCCTCGTGGTCGCTTACGCGCTCGCCGGCACAGTCGACATCGATCTCCAGACCGACGTGATCGGGCAGGACCGCGACGGCAACGACGTCTACCTGCGCGACCTCTGGCCGTCGCAGCAGGAAATCCTCGACGCCGTCAACCAGTCAGTCACGCGCGAGCAGTTCGAGGAGCTGTACGACGGCATCGAGGAGTCGAATCCGCGCTGGAACGCCATCGAGACCTCCGAGGGCGCCGTCTACGACTGGTCGGACGCCTCCACCTACATCCAGGAGCCGCCGTTCTTCCTCGACGTGACGCCCGAGGTCCCGACCATCCAGCCCATCTCGGGCGCCAAGACGCTCGTCAAGGTGGGCGACTCCACGACGACGGACCACATCTCGCCAGCGGGCGCCATCCCGAAGAACGAGCCGGCCGGCCAGTACCTCCAGGAGCGGGGCGTCGAGCCCAAGGACTTCAACTCGTTCGGCAGCCGACGCGGCAACGACCGCGTCATGACGCGCGGTACGTTCGGCAACATCCGCCTGCGGAACCAGCTGGCGCCGGGCACCGAGGGCGGCTGGACCATGAAGGACGGCGAGCAGCGCTACATCTACGACGCCTCGCGCGAGTACATCGACGAGGGCACGCCGCTCGTGGTGTTCGCCGCCAACGACTACGGTATGGGCTCGTCGCGCGACTGGGCCGCCAAGGGCACGCTGCTCCTCGGCGTCAAAGCCGTGGTTGCGCAGAGCTTCGAGCGCATCCACCGATCCAACCTGGTCGGCATGGGCGTGCTACCGCTCCTGTTCAAGGACGGCGGGTCGCTCGCTACGCACGGGCTCGACGGGACCGAGACGTTCGACATCCCCGTGGCGGACGGCGTCCGCCCGATGGACGACCTCACGATTACGGCCACCAAGGCCGACGGGTCGGAGGTCGCGTTCGACGTGACGGTCGCGCTCAACACGCCGGTCGAGGTGGAGTACTACCGCCACGGCGGCATCTTGCACTACGTCCTCCGCGACTTCATGGCCGACGCGCTCGAACTGGTCTGACCATTCGCCCCGCTGGCGGCGCCTCTCGTCGGGCGTGACCGCCAGCGGGGAAAACGCGTACGGCCGGCTCCACGATGCACGTGGGGCCGGCCGCTTTCTTTGCTGGAGGCGACGGGCTAGTCCCGCTTCATGGTCAGGAGCGTGTACGCGCCAGCGGCGTCGCGTGAGGACCCCATCACGATGACGGCGTGACGTCCGGACCGGGTGGCCGTGATGGTCGCGCAGGCCGTGTCCGCCTCGCGCCC
>JBCDLV010000224.1:0-5775 GCA_038744895.1 Bacteroidota bacterium
CGGACCTCCGCTGCTGAGAAGTCCGGGAAATAGGCCATCAGCAAAGCCGCGACGCCCGCCACGACCGGGGCCGCGAAGCTGGTTCCGTTGGCCGTCTGAATCCCGCCGCCGGGCTTCAGAGACTCGACGCCGGCGCCTGGTGCGAACAGGTCCACGTTCGCCTGACCGTAGTTGGAAAACCCGGCTGCGAGCGCATTCTGGTCTGGCCCGCTGGCGCCGACCTCCAGCCAGTTCCCCGCGACGGTGCCGTCGAGCAGGAGTCGCGTTGGGAAGTTGTCCGTCACGTCGAGATCCTCGGACGAGTTACCGGCCGCGTGAACCAGCAGGACACCCTGCTCCGCCGCGTAGGCCACCGCCGCGTCAACGGCCTCCTTCTGCGGAGAGTAGCCCTTGCCGAAGCTCATGTTGATGATGTCCGCCCCGTTGTCTACGGCGTAGCGGATGGCGTTCGCCACGTCCTTGTCGCGCTCGTCGCCGCCAGGTACCGCGCGGATAGCCATGATGCGGGCCGGCGCGACACCGTCGATGCCAAAGTCATTGCCACGGACAGCCGCCACGAGCCCCGCTACACCGGTTCCGTGGTTTGGGTCGGGCCCCGCCACATCGGCATTGCCGTAGAAACGTTCCGTGACGTCATCGTAGCTGTCGCCGACGATATCCCGCTCGTCGTAGTCCGGGTTGAGCCCAAAGGCGAGGCGGCTGTCTACCGACGCGAGGTAGGCTTCCAAGTCCTGGAGCGTGACGTCCTGCTCTGAGAGAAACCGGAGCGGGCCGACGTCGACCATCGGCGGGATCTCGCTGAGGTCGTACTCGTCGCCGAACTGCTGGCGGAGGCGCTCGTCGGCAGCCTGGGCAGCCGTCAGCACGGGCGCCAGCTGGACCGCCTGCTGAGAGAGCGGCTGGCGCTCTTCCGTGAGCGCGGCTTCAAGCGCCGCGCAGTCGCTGTAGGTCGCGTCCGGCGTGCCCGCGCGGCATAGGCGGACGAGCCGCGCCAACTCGTAGGTGTCGTGCTCCAGGTTGCGGCCGTCCGCGCCGCCGAGAAAGCTCCACCCGTGGACGTCGTCGACGTAGCCGTTCTCGTCATCGTCGATGCCATTGCCCGCGATCTCACCGTCGTTGACCCAGAGGACCGGCGCCAAGTCCGGGTGCTCGATGTCCACGCCCGAGTCGATGATGGCGACGACGACCTCGGCCGGCTGGTGGTCGGGGAGGGCGTCGTACGCCGCATCCAAGCTGATGCCGACGACGTTGTCCGTGCCAGCGTCGCGGAGGTGCCAGTCGGCGGGAGCGTCCTGTGCCGAGACGGCGGGCGCCAGCAGGACGGCGGCGAAGAGAAAACGGAGCGTCATGAGGATCAAGGCAGAGGTCACCGCCGGGCGTGGCGACCGCTCCCCAACGCGTTCCGCGCTGTCTTGTTACTGCTCGCGCACCAGCACACAGGGTCTTCCTGCTGGCGGTCGGTCACGGCGGCGGGCTGCTGGTGCCCGCAGGGCGGATGCGAGGACGGCAAATGAAGCGGCCCCGCGCGCCACAGGGGAGCACGGGGCCGCCGTACAGAGAGGATCGCGCGGAGCGTTTAGTCCATCGACGCGAGGACCGACGTGGAGGTGGCGCCACCCATCTGCGGCCCGAGGCCGACCTCGGTCTTCACCACGACGCCGGGCTGGTCGGTCGAGACATGGTACGTCCCGGAGCCCGCGCCCGTCCCGTCGCCGACGGTCAGAGTGACGACGAACGTCTCGAACGTGCCTGCGGGCACCTCGACCGTCTCGCGACCCGTCACCTCGATGACGGTGGTCTGGGGCCTCTGGGCCTGGCTGTCGAACCCGGCGAAGCTGGCCCGGTAGCCCTCCGCCAGCGGGAGCGTGCCCATGCCGAAGGCGAGTGAGGCGCCGTCGGCGGTGATCGGCTCGTCGAGGGCAACGTCGACCGGGGTGGCTGCGCCTTGCGCGTTCACCTCGCCGGTGACCCGGTCTGGTCCGAAGTCGAACGCGAGCGTCACCGGCCCCTGTGCGACCCGCCGCATGACCGGACGGAAGTCGGCGCCCAGGATGGTCGAGTCGGTCGCGGCGCCCATCGGCGTCGAGACGGCGTCGACCGCGACAAACCCGTCGCTGTGCATGTCGAGCGTCCGCGTGATCTCGAGTGGGATCTCCTGGCCGTTCACCGCGATCGTGGCGTCGTAGGTGAGCGTGACCGGCGCCAGCAGGCTCGGGTCGAACGTGCCGGCGTCGGCCCCCGCTGGCGCCTCGGCCAACTCGATGGACATCGGGTCGACCGTGATCGCCTCCAGCTGGGTGTCGATCTCACTGCGGACGTCAGACTGGTAGCGGCCGCCGAGGTGCTCGGCGAGGAACGCCTCCATGCCAGCGGCCAGCGCCAGCCGGTTCATCTCGCCGCGGAAGCCGTGGCCTTCGTCAGGCGCGACGATGTAGTCCACTGGCACGTCGCGGTCACGGAGCGCGACGACGAGTTGGTCGCTCTCGCGTTGCGTCACGCGCGGGTCGTTGGCCCCGTGCACCACGAGCAGCGGCGTCTGAATGCGGTCGACGAAGTTGAGGGGGCTCCGTGCCTCCAGGTCTGCGCGGTCCTCCGGCACCTCCGGGTCGCCGACGCGCCGGTACCACGTTCCTTCGAGGAACGGCCGCCAGTAGGCGGGGAAGCTCTCGATCAGCGTGATGAGGCTCGACGGCGCGACGTACGGGACGGCCGCGGCGTACAGGTCGGGCGTGAACGTGACGCCAGCGAGCGTGGCGTAGCCACCGTACGAGCCGCCGAAGATGCCGACCCGGTCAGGATCGGCGATGCCCTGCTCGATGAGCCAGTTCACGCCATCGGTGATGTCGTGCTGCATCGCGCCGGTGCCCCACTCGCGGTTGCCCGCGTTGAGGTGGTCCTTCCCATAGCCCGTCGAGCTACGGAAGTTGGGCTGGAGTACGGCGTAGCCGCGGTTAGCGAGGAACTGCGCGTAAGGCTCGTATCCATACGAGTCGCGCGCCCACGGCCCGCCGTGGATGTACATCACCACGGGCAGCCGCTCTGGCGCGAGGCCTTGCGGGAGCGTGAGGTAGGCCGGGATCTCGCGCCCGTCACGGGCCGTGTAGCGAACGGCCTCCATCGACGCCATATGCTCCACAGGAAGCTCGGGCCGCGAGCGGTACAGGAGTTCGACGGTGTTGGCGTCGCGGTCGAAGAGGTAGACCGAGCCTGGGTCCTCTGCGCGAGTCACCGTGACCAGCATCCTCCGCTCGTCCTTGGTCATCGAGCCTGGCAGGACGTCACCCTCGGGAAGCTGCTGGCGCAGGAACTCGAGGTCCGCCGCGAGCTCTTCGTCCTGAGGGTAGATGCGAAGCCGGTCGCCGTTGTAGTACGTCGCGACGATCTTGTCCTGAACGTCCGAGTACAGCATCCCTCCGAAGTCGACTTGGCCCTCGGGGTCGCGCTCGATGAACTCCTCGGTCTGGGTCGCAGGGTCGAAGAGGACCAACTCGGAGAAGTTGCGGTCGCCCTGGTTCGTAGACATGTAAACGCGCTCCCCGTCGGCGTGGAAGCCAGCCGGAGCGCAGGCCTCCTCGAACGTGCACGCGTAGAGGACATCCCCGAGCCGGCCATCGGCATCGACAGCGTAGAAGTCCTGGCCGCCACCCGTCGCCTGCTTGACGGCGAAGCGCACCGTGCCCGCGTCGTCGAACATGAAGCCGCCGACCTGCTCGGTGTTCTCGATCAACAGCTCGCGATCGCCGGTCGCGAGGCTCACGCGATAGACGTCATGGAACGACGCGTCACGGTCGTTGAGGCCGACGATGATGTGCGCGGGGTCGTCTTCGGGAACGGAGTAGATGATCGCGCGGACCCCGTCGACATCGGTCAGGTTGCGAGCCTCGGGGACCGCCCCGCTGGTGGCCTCGGCCGGGTCGAGGGCGTAGACGTTGAAGTTCTCATCGCCACCCTTGTCCTGGACGTAGAGAACGAACTGGCCGTCCTGGCTCCAGAAGTAACCCGGGACCGGGCGGTCGTCGGCCGTCAGCGGGCGGGCGGACTCGAAGGGCTCGTCGATGCCCTTGACCCAGACGTTGCGAACGCCCTCGTAGTCGCGGAGGAACGTGAGGTACTCGCCATCCGGTGAGAGCTGGGCGCCCGAGATCTCGGGGTTGCCGAAAAAGATCTCCCGGTCGAGGAGTGGCGGAAGGTCGGCGGAGGCGAGGCCCGGAGCGGTCGGCGCGACGACGGTCTGGGCCGTCGGCGCTGTCGCGAGGAGCCCGGCCGCCGCAAGGAGGAAGCAGAGTCGCATGGTCAGGTGGGGAAAGCAGGAACCAGATCTTCTCTACGGAGCCGCCAGCCCCAGTTGCATGCGCGGTTCGTGCATCGTCGGTGAAGGCGCGCCCGGCCCGCTGGCGGAGTGCTGCCGCCAGTCGGGTGGCCTTTCCTCACGCCCTTCGAGGACAGCCTTGCCTCACGCGTCGCTGAGCGCGGCCTCGATCTCGCGGCGGAGGTTGTTCACGAACACGACCGGGTTGTACTCCGGGGACCCGACGAATGCGAGGTCGCCGTCGCGGTCGTAGACCACGACGGTCGGGACGCCGCGGAACCCGTAAATCTCGCGTGCCTCGTCGAACGACAGGTCTGCGTAGAGAGAACGGAAGCCGTAATTGAAGCGGCCAAGCATGGTCTCGGCCTTGCCGGGCTCGTCGCTAGAGACTGTGAGGTTAACGGCGACGACGTCGACCCGCGGGTCATTCGCGTATTGGTCGCTCAACTCGTCGAGCTTTGGAAACTGCGCGAAGCAGGCTGTGCACGTCGTCGTCCATAGGTCGAGGACGACGACGCGGCCGGCAAAGGCGGAGGGTACGGGAAGGGACGACGATCCCCTCATCGGCTCACTGGCGTAGAACACCGCGTCGTCGACGGCCGCAGAGGTAGGGTCTGCCGGGTGTAGAGTGGTGACCGCGACCCAGTTCGGCATTCCGATGACCCCACCCGCAACGACGATGACGACGTACAAACTGAGCGCTGCCGCCACTGTGCGATTGGCCCGGCCCCGATGTCTGGCTCCGTACCCCACAAGCCCCCCCATGATGGCGACCCCGACGAGAGGGTATGCGTGGACCAAGGCGTTTCGGAGCACGATTCCTCCTACGATTGCAAGCCAGGGCCCAAGGATTGCTGCGAGGGCCCACAGCGATTGCCAGGTTCTCTCGGCCCACCATCCCGCAGCTGCGTACACGAAGCCGACGACCACGAATTGGAAAGCCCAGGAGTGGGCCCCCACCCCCGCTGCGACCCCAAAGCCGACCGCGGAGACGAGGGCCGTCCATACGACTCGCCGTGTTGTACTCGGTGAGCCGTTCATGTCAGACACCGACGAAGCCAGCACCGAACATCAGGGCGACCGACGGTAACCAAGGTGTCATCGGGGTGATATGGAAATGGCGCGGTCGCCGAGAGTGACAACGAAAAGGTAGGTGGCGGACGAAGGAGAAAAGCAAGGCGAAGGCAGACAAGGCCATATGCTTTGGTGTGCTTGTTGCCACAATTGTCCTCGGCACTGTGAAAGGTGGGCACTCCGTGCGCCGTCGCTACGTTGGGCACCCCCACTCGCCCACAGCGCCCCCCGCTCGTCGCTACGCCCTTCACCCCCCGCACTGGCACATGCCCCGCATCCTCTGGGCCGACGACGAGATCGACCTGCTCAAGCCCCACGTCCTCTTCCTGGAAGCCAAAGGCTACGAGGTCGCCACCGTTGCCAACGGGTCCGACGCCGTCGAGCGCGCCCGC
>JBCDLV010000225.1:0-5764 GCA_038744895.1 Bacteroidota bacterium
CAACGACACGTTCCAGGGCAACGACACCTTCCCGCGCGACTTCGACCGCTTCGTCGCCGACGACTTCGGCACCGACGACGAGGCGGCCGTGAGCGATCGCGACTTCGTCGGGCGGCGGATCGTGGTCGGCGTCGAGATCCGCCTGTTTTAGCCATGCGTGTCCTCTCGGTCCTCCTGCTGGCGTCGCTCCTGATCGGGTGCGACCAGTTCGGCCTCGGCGACGGCGAGGCGCCTGCGCTCATGGACGAGCTCGACGGCACCTGGTCGTTGGTGATCACCAATGAGGTCATCGAAGCCGATGGCGAGGTCCGCCCAGGCGACCCGGCGACGGAGCCGCGCCGTGACGTTCTCATCGGGCGCCGCGTCGACTGCGGGCCAGTCCAGGAAAACGTGTCCGACGCCGACCGCCTCCTCAAGCTGACGGGCGGCGGCCGGGCGGATCGCTGCGAGGTGCTCACCGCTGACCAGGACGCCCTTCGCATCGTGTTCGTCGGCGACGGCGCCGTGGGCACCGACGTGGTCGGGACGATCCGCGAACGATCCGCCAGCCGGCACGTGTGGGACTTCTACCAGCCGCTCGCCGACGGCACCGCGCGCCGCTTCCGCTGGACCCTCACGCCTCGGTAGCCCAGCCTCCCGGCTCTCCTCCGCCGGGACCATGGCCACCGGTGGCCGCGTGCACCAGCGCCTGACGCATCGGCGCCTGACGTACCGGTGTCGCTCACCCGCGGTACCCTCCGGGCACCTTCACCTCTGGGCATTATGGCCGCGCTCAAGACCCAACCCACCGACGCCTCCGTCGACGACTTCATCGATGGCCTCGACTCTGACCGCCGACAAAACGAGGCGCGCCAGCTGGCGGCGCTCTTCCGCGAGGTCTCTGGCGAGGAGCCCACGATGTGGGGCGAGAAGATCGTCGGGTTCGGGCAGTACCACTACCGCTACGACTCGGGGCAAGAGGGCGACTGGTTCCGGATCGGCTTCTCGCCCCAGAAGCGGCACATCGCGCTCCACATGATGGGCGGCACAGCCGAGGCGCACGCCGACATCCTAGACCGTCTCGGGCCGCACCGGACGGGGTCGGGCTGCGTCTACGTGACCCGCCTGGAGCGGATCGACCTGGACGTGCTCCGCCAGCTGGCGGAAGCGAGCCTGGCTCGGCTGGCAGCGACGTACGATTGAGGGACCGCCGTCGGAACGCCAGCCATCAGCGGATGAGGCCGCCGAGCGCCGCCGCGTAGGCTGCCGGCGCCTCCATCATGGGCAGGTGGCCGACGCCTGCCAGCGGGACGGCCTCCACGTGTGGCAGCCGACGAGCGATCTCGCGGCTGTGGGCCGCCGGAATCGCGGGGTCCTGATCGCCCCACACCAGCCGGACAGGGACGGTCACCTCGTTCGCCAGCGGGGTCGCGTGTACGGCGCGTAGCCCGGCCATCATCTCGGCCAGGGTAGCGGGCACGTGGGCGCAGGCGTCTCGGTACGAGGCGCGCAACGCCTCCTGAGCGTTTGCGGATCGAAGGAAACGCACGGGCTTCCGGACGAGCGACGCGCTGGCGCCGACCCATGCCGCTGGCGCGAGCGTGCTGGCGCGGAGGAGCGATCGGAACGCCAGCGGGGCACCCGCGCCGCGGCGGGCCAGTCGCTGGGCCAGTCCCAGCAGGCCCGTCCACCGGCCGTCGAGGAAGCCGCTGACACTGACCACGCTGCGAACGATGTCCGGATGCCGGGCTGCGACTGCGAGGGCGGCACACGCGCCTGTCGAGTGACCGATCACGAGTGCGGGCTCCTCCGCCTCGGCCGCGATGGCAGAGCCCAGAAGGTCCGCGACCCAGTCCGCGGATACGTCGGCGCGCGAGAAGCCCGCGGGCGCCACCGATGGCGCATGCCCCGGCAGGCCGATGGCCGTCCACCGGGCCCGCTGGCGCAGCTGCTCCGGCAGGAGGAACGGCGCGAAGCGGACCGACACCAGAATGCCGTGGATCAGGACCACCGGAGGCCCCTGGCGGCGCTCGTCGTCGGCCGGGCGGAGAACCGCCAGGCGGTGGCCCCGGACCTCGTGGTGGCGGAGCGTCACGCCGGACGGCCGAGGGCCTCGCGACGCTCGGCCAAGGCGTCTGCCACCCGCTGGCGGAGCGCCTCGGACCGGGCTTCCTCGACCGGCCTCACCTTGACATGCCTCATTCTCTTGCCCGTACCCTCCAGCAGGCCACCGGGGTCGGGAAGGCTGGCGCCGTGCCAGAAGCCGAGGTTCACGTCGCCGCGCGTGGGCATGACGTAGACATGCGACTCACTCATCTTCTTCGGGCCGAGCCCGTACGCCGCCGCCCCATCGCCCAGGCGGACGACCTCGACGGCGTCGGCCAGACCCTCCAGAATCACCTGGCGGAGGGCACGGGCGATCGCGGCAACCTCGGGGGGTTCGGCACGCTCGGAGAGCAGATCATCGAAGGTGCCAAGGCGAGCAGAGGACGCCATAGAGAGCGAAGGAGACGAGCACAAGGCTACGCTCGCGCAGTGGTCGCTCGGGGGGCTGCTCACTCGGGCATTGACGGCAAGTCTGGAGCCGCCAAAACAGACATCGCCAGGGCACGAACCGCGTCCCTGTCAGTAGCGAGCGGACGGAGTGGCCCATCCACGAGCAACGCCGCGAGCCCGTGCGCGATGCTCCACGCGCCGACCGCCGCGACCCGCTGGCGCTTCGGGTCGGGCACGAGGTCCTGCACGACCGCTACGAGTTGGCGGAAGCCGACGAGGTCCTCCGGAAGGCCATCGCCCAGGGCCAGCCCCTCGAATGGGGCGCTCATCTCCGGGCGGAACGCGAGACGAAACCGTTCCGGGTGGTCCACCGCGAAGAGGACGTAGGCCACACCGATCGCTGTAAGCCGGTCGCCAGGATGTCCGCCCGAGGACTGCGCACGGCGTGCTGCGTCGGCCAGCGCAGTGTCCAGATCGGCCATCGCGTCGTCGGCGAGGGCGGTCGCCAGATCCGCCTTGTTCTTGAAGTGGTGGTACGGAGCCGTCGCGGAGACACCCACGCGGCGCGCGAGGTCGCGGAGCGAGAGCGCGCCGATACCGGCCGACTCCAGGACGGAGCCGGCTTCGTCGAGGAGGGCGCGGCGGAGGTCCCCGTGGTGGTAGGAGGCAGGCACAGCGTTTTTTCTGGAGCCGGAACTTGACAGTGCTCAGATAATATCACATCTTAGCATCGCTTAGTTCGAGATTGCCGATTCCACTCGCTCCCATGACCCGTCTCCAGACTGCTCTCCTCCTCACGCTCGTCGCTCTGGCATCGGTCCTCGCCTGGCAGATGGTTTGGGATTCGCTGGCGCCCATCGCCAGCGGGGCCGCGTCCGTCGGCTTCGCAGCACTCGCTTCTGTTCCAGAGGGGGTGTGGCACACGATGGGCTGGACAGCCCTCAGCGCGATCTGGTGGCTGCCCTGCACAGTCCGCAGCATTCGAGGCGGTTCGTTGCGTCATGCGTCCGCTTGCTCGGCCTTCCCCTCATCCCGACTCGCCACGCCATGAGCAGCGTGCGGACTCGCCATCCGGACTCTCATCTCACCGTCGTCGCGGCGCCTGGCCTCACGGTCTGCACCCCGCTGGCGCGCGCGCGGCTTCGCTGGTCCTCGTCATCTCCTCGCCTCTCGCACTCATGAACGTCCTCGTCCTCGGAGCCACAGGCGGCACGGGCCGCGCCCTCGTCTCTGCCCTGCTCGATGCAGAGCATTCCGTCTCCGTCTTCTCGCGCGCAGCGGCGCCGCAGCCTGCCTTTGACTCGCGGGTCCGCGTGGTTCAGGGGGACGCCCTCGCGCCCGCTGACCTAGATCGCGCGATGCCGGGTCACGACGCTGTCGTCGTCTCGCTCGGCCTCGGGCCGAACCCGTTCGCCATCCGCTTCGGCAGTGCGGGGCCGACCCACACCGTCTCCCGTGGGACGCAGAACACGCTCGCTGCGATGGAACGGCATGGCGTCCGCCGCGTGATCGTCGTGTCTGCTTTCGGCACGGGCGACTCTTGGAGCGACCTCCCGCTGCCCATCCGGATGTTCTTCCGGCTGTTCTTGATGGCGTCGTTCCGCGACAAGGAGGTCCAGGAAGCCGCCGTTCGCCAGTCGAACACGGACTGGACGATCCTCCGCCCGGTCCAGCTCACGAACGGCCCCGAGACCGGCGCCTACCTCGCGAGCCCGACCGGCAAGGCCCACGGCACGCCCATCTCCCGCGCCGACGTGGCGCACTACGCCGTCCACTCGCTGGCGGACGTCTCTACGCACAGCGCGACGGTCGCCCTCTCGAACCGCTGACCCGCTGGCGGCCCCGCTCTCTGCGATACACCACTCGCCGCACCATGGAGCGGGACTGGGCCCGCACCGGGGTTCGCCCGTATTGACAAAACGTCAACGATGATCTACGTTCCATTCGTCTCGTTCCAGATCCCGTGCCTACGCCCGTCCAGCAGCGCCGCCTCGAAGAGAAAGAGGCCCGTCGCCAGCAGATCCTCGACGCCGCCGAGGCCGTCCTCGGGCGCAAGGGGTTCGACGCGGTCGTGCTCGCGGACGTCGCCAAGCAGGCCCGCCTCAGCCGCGCGCTCCTCTACACCTACTTCCACGACAAGGTGGACCTCTACCACGCGGTCGGCGTCCGCGCGAGCAACGAACTCCGCTGGCGGTTCGAGAAAGCCGCGGCAGCGCACACGCGCGGGATGGACCGGGTCGATGCGATCGGGCTCGCATACATCCGATTCGCGGAAGAGCGCCCTGTGTTGTTCGAGGCGCTGGCCCGGGTCGAAGCGCGAGAGATCGATCCCGAGGCCGAGGAGCGGCCCAACGCTCTCGCCGCGCTCCGCGCCAGTCACGGTACGCTGGCGACCCTCGCCGAGGCAGTGGCACAAGGCGTTGCCGACGGATCCATCCGGGCCGATATCGGCGACCCGGCGCAGACCGCGATCGCGCTCTGGGGCGTCGTCCACGGCATCGTCCAGGTGACGGCGCACAAGGAAGCGGTTCTGGGCGCACTCGGGACCGATCGCCAGTCGGTCCACGACCACGTCTTTTCCCTCATCGACCGCGCGATGGCGCCAGAGTCGTGATCTCTTTTTTCGACGCACGATGACAAAACGTCAACGACTGGCGATACGCCATCACGTTCTAGCGCTTTGCTTCGCCGCGGGAAGCGTGACCGCGCAGCCTGCCTTGGACGCCCTGGTGGCCGAGGGGCTCTCGGCCAACCCGACCCTCGCCCGCTTCGAGGCCGCCTCGGACGCCGCCTCCGCCAGCAGGCGAGCGGCTCGCGGCGCCTTCGGCCCGACCGTTGGCATCGAGGCCCGCGGAACCCTCGCGGAGGGCGGACGCACCATCGACCTGCCGCTCGGCGAACTGCTCAACCCGGTCTACGAGACGCTGGACGAGCTTCGGGTCCGCGATGGGCGCCCGCCCGCCTTCCCTCGCCTGGAGGACGAGGCCTTCGCGCTGGCGCGCACCGAGGCCGACGTGCGCATGGTCGCGGAGCAACCGGTGTTCGTCCCCGCGCTCCGCGCCGGGCTCCGCGCCGCCCGCGCGCAGGAGGCCGCTGCCGACGCCTCCCGCGACGCCTACGTAGCCGAACTCGGCGGCGCCATCCGCGCGGCCTACTGGCGCTACCGCGCCGCCGCCCGAGGCGTCGAGGTGCAGCAGGCCGCCGCCCGGCGCGTGGCCGAGTTTCGGCGCCGCGCCGAGCGCGAGCGAGCCGCTGGCGCTGGGCTGCGCGTCGCCGTCGTCCGCGCCTC
>JBCDLV010000226.1:0-5759 GCA_038744895.1 Bacteroidota bacterium
CACAACGCCGACGGCTGGCGCGCCGCTCTGGCGGGCGCCCACCCCCCCGCAGACGGCCGTCTCTGGGCGCTCGTCGGCGTGATGCGGGACAAGGACGCGGGCACGTTAGCGGATCTGCTCGCGGTGCACGGCGCCCGCGTGCTCGCCGTCGGGCTGGACTCCGACCGGGCCCTGCCCGCTGGCGACGTGGCTGACATGCTCCGCCAGCGGGGCGTCGTGGCCGACGCGCCGCGCTCTGCCGCCGAGGCGCTGGCCGTGTTCAGGCGATTCGCAGGCCCGCACGATCGGATGCTTGTCACCGGGTCGCACCAAACGGTGGCTGCGGTCCTCCGCGAACCCTGATGCGGTCCCCGGGTTAGAGGCCGGCATCGCCCGTCCTCTAGACGATGGGAACGATGCGTAGGCTTGAGTTTTTATAGCGGATCCGGCCCCTTCGCCCTTCTCGCCGGATCGTCCCTTCTTCCATGGCTTGTCGCGTCTGTGCGAGCGCAGCCCCGTCCTCATGAACATCACCGCTCTGGAGCAGAAGAAGGTCTCCGAGCTGCACGACATCGCTCGTCGGCTCGGGATCGAGAGCTACCGGGACCTCCGTCGCCGAGACCTGATCTACGCCATCCTGGGCGCGCAAGCCGATGCGGAGGCGGAGACCCCCACGGCCGTCTCCGACGACCGGCCCACGATCCGGCCTCGCCCGGCGCGGCCTGTCCCTGAGCCTCCCCGCCGCGAGACCCGCCGCCGCCGTGCGCCGCGCATCCGCCAGCCGATCTCGCCCGACTGGCCGGACTACATGCAGGGGTTCGATCCCTACGCGATCACGCTCGACGGGCTGATCCGGAAGACCGGCATCCTGGAGATTCTCCCCGACGGCTACGGCTTCCTCCGCTCGGTCGAGTACAGCTACCTCCCCTCGCCCGACGACATCTACGTCTCGCCGAGCCAGATCAAACGGTTCTCGCTCCGCGTCGGCGACACCGTGGACGGGCAGGTCCGCCCGCCGAAGGAAGGCGAGCGCTTCTTCGCCCTCATCCGCGTCCATGCCATCAACGGGCGCTCGCCCGACGACTTCGACGAGCGTCCCAGCTTCGACTTCCTCACGCCCGCCTACCCCGACCGCCAGCTGGTGCTGGAGACCGAGGCCGACGAGCTGGCGACGCGCACCATCGACCTGTTCGCGCCCATCGGGAAGGGGCAGCGCGGCCTCATCGTGGCCCAGCCGAAGTCGGGCAAGACGGTCCTGCTCCAGAAGATCGCCCGAGGCATCGTGGCCAACGAGCCCGAGGCGACTGTCATCGTCCTCCTCATCGACGAGCGGCCGGAGGAGGTGACCGACTTCCAGCGGACCACGCCCGGCGCCGAGGTGGTCGCCAGCACGTTCGACGAGGCGCCGGAGCGGCAGATTCACATCGCCGATCTCGTCCTGGAGAAGGCCAAGCGCATCGTGGAGGCGGGCGGCGATGTCGTGGTCCTGCTCGACTCGATCACACGGCTGGCGCGGGCCCACAACGCCACCTTCGAGGGGCAGTCGCGCACCATGTCCGGCGGCATCGAAGCGGGTGCCCTCCGCGGCCCGAAGCGCCTCTTCGGCGCGGCGCGGGCCGTCGAAGAAGGTGGCTCGCTGACCGTCATCGCGACGGCGCTCGTGGACACGGGCAGCCGCATGGACGACGTCATCTTCGAGGAGTTCAAGGGCACCGGCAACATGGAGCTCGTGCTCTCCCGCGACCTCGCGAACCGACGCATCTTCCCCGCCGTCGACCTCGTCGCCAGCGGGACGCGCCGCGAGGAGATCCTGCTGCCCGACGACCGCCTCCGCCGCATCTGGGTGCTCCGTCAACTCCTCGCCGACCTCGACCCGGTCGAGGCCATGCCGTTCGTGCTCGACAAGATGCGCGGGACCGAGAGCAACGAGGCGTTCCTCTCCTCGATGGATCAGTAGCGTCCTGCTGGCGGCGCCCTGTGGGCAGGCACGCATACCCGCTGGCGCGGAGCCGGTATTGGAGGGACCTTCGGAGCTGGCTCACCCCCGGCTCACCTGTGAAAGCTCTGCTCCTGGACATGGACGGCGTCCTCGTGGATGTCCGCGGATCGTTCCGCCGCGCCATTATCGAGACCGTCGCTCACTTCGTCGGCGAGGGGCCGACGCCGGAGCAGATCCAGGCCAAGAAGGACGCGGGCGGCTACAACAACGACTGGATCCTGAGCGAGGCGTTCGTCCGCGAGGCCGGCGGCGAAGCGTCCTTCGAGGCGATCAAGGCCCACTTCAACGGGGTCTACCGCGGCAGCGACTACGACGGGCTCATCACGACGGAGCCTGCGGCCGTCGAGACCGCCACGCTGGAGGCCCTCGCCGAGCGCTACCCGCTGGCGCTCGTCACGGGACGCCCCGAGGCCGACGCGCAGTGGACCCTGGAGCGGCACGGCTGGGACCGCTTGATCCCGATCGTCGTGGGCATGGACCGCCAGGCCGGACGGGAGAAGCCGGATCCCTTCGGCCTGGAGGAAGCCCTCGCCGACCTCGGCGCTGCCCCAGACGCGGCCGCCTACGCGGGCGACACTGTCGACGACATGAAGGCCGCCCGGGCCGCCGGGTGCCGACCGATCGGCGTCGTGCCGCCGGGCTTCGACCTGGATGCGCATGGCCGCACGCTTATGACCGCCGGTGCCGATGTCGTGATCTCGACGCCCGACGCCCTCCCCGCGCTGCTGGCGACGCTAGAGTGACGAGCGGGTCCGCTTAGCTTGGTCCGCTCTCCGCCGATACGCGCTCCGTGGCCGATAAAACGCTCTTCCAGAAGATCGCCGACGGCGAGATCCCGGCCGACATCGTCTACCAGGACGACCAGGCCATCGCCTTCCGCGACATCGCGCCCCAGGCGCCGACGCACGTCCTCGTGGTGCCGCGCCAGCCGATTCCCCGCGCCGACGCCGTCGAGGAAGCCGACGAGGCGCTCGTCGGCCATCTGTTCACGGTCGCGCGGCGCGTGGCCGAGGCCGAGGGGCTGAGCGACTACCGCCTGGTCGTGAACAACGGGGAGGGCGCTGGCCAGACCGTCTTCCACCTCCACGTCCACCTCCTCGGCGGCCGAGACTTCCAGTGGCCACCGGGCTGAGACCTGGCCTCTGGGGTCTCTGCCTGCTCCGCGCTTCTCTTCCCTTCCCACACTGCGCTGTGATCCACGTCGAGCACGTCCACGTCGCCATCGATGGCACGCCGATCCTGCGCGATGTCTCGTTCGAGGTCGAGACTGGGTCCGTGGCGGGCTACGTCGGTCCCAACGGCGCCGGCAAGACGACGACGATGCGCCTCCTCACGGGCGCGCTGGCGGCGGACGCCGGGCGCGTGGTCGTAGGAGGTGTGGACGTGGATCGCGACCCGGTCGAGGCCAAGCGGCAGTTCGGATACGTCCCTGAGCACGGCCACGTCTACGAGAGCTTTACGCCCAACGAGTACCTCGCCTTCATCGGCCGGATGCACCGGCTGCCGGAGGACCAGATCCGCCAGCGGACCGAGGCCCATCTGGCGTTCTGGGAGCTGAGCGACGCCGCCGACCGCTCGATGGTCGGCTTCTCGAAGGGGATGAAGCAGAAGGTGCTCGTCTCGGCGGCGCTGCTGCACGACCCGCCGGTGCTGCTCCTCGACGAGCCGCTCGGCGGCCTCGACGCGCACGCCGTGCTCCAGACGCGCGCGCTCCTCCGCACGCTCGCCGCGAAGGGGCGGACGGTGTTCTACTCGTCGCACCTGCTCGACGCGGTCGAAAAGGTAGCCGACCTCGTGATCGTCGTGCGCGACGGAGAGATCCTCCAGACGGGATCGCCCGAGGAGATCACGGCCCTCAGCGGCGGCGCCTCGCTGGAGGACGCCTTCGGCAAGCTGACGGCTGCCGCGGATGCCTACGACGAGGCCGCTGCCCTGGTGGCCGAGGCGTTCGTCTGAGGACGGAGGACCGGGGACGGAGGACCAGGGACGGAGGACTGGCCTGCTGGCGTGGAAGCGACGTGCGCGACCCGCCAGCGGGACGTGTGATTCGATGCAGCGCTACGGGAGCGAGGCCGTTTCTGCCTTGACTTCCGCTCCGCAGCGAGCCTTCGCGCGCTGCCATTGAATGGTCTGTTCCGTCCCGAGGAGCCGATCGGACACCGCCAGCTTGAGCACTCACATGTAGGTGCAGCAGCCGTTTTACCGTGCCCCCTCCTGAGGAAACCTGTCGCAGCAGACCTTGATGTGGTGGACAAGGGTGCCGGACCCACATCGGGTAGAGGTCAAATCGGTCCCGGCCCAATCCGGCGTCATCCAGTGGTCGTGGCCGGCGCCCTTCCGTTCGGCCTCCGCGAGCAGGAGTTCGAGCCGGCCGATGAGGTGGCGGAATCCCGCCGGGTCGGAGTAGACGACGACCTTGTCCGGCTCGGTCTCGACGGTAAGCAGGAAGCCACCCATACGTCGCTCGTTTGGCAAGGCGCGGCCGACCCGTTAGGAGAGACCAACGGGATCTCCTGACCAGTACGTCACCGGAGGCCACGTGGCATCAAGTCCCACGGAGCTCCCGAAAAGCGGAACGATAGGTCGGAGGATAGGCACGATGGGCCCAGGTTGCTCGCTCGATCCGCCAGCGGTCCACACACGCTCACTCGCCATGCCACCCGCCGGCCGCTTACGGCAGCGACGCCACCTCTGCTTCTTGCGCCCAGCGCGCCTTCTCGCGCGCCCACAGCGACTCCTCCTCCGACTGGCGGAGCCACTCGGCAACGGCCAGCTTGAGCAGCCACGTGTACGCGTAGAACCCGACCAAGACAGCGCCCCATCGGAACAGCGGAGCGACGCCGGGGAGCGCAACGCCCACCGCCAGCGGGACGCCGACCACGACGGCAAACCCGACGAGCCACCCCCACCGACCAAGCCGCCATAGGTCGTGGACCAGCACGGGCGTGAACACCACGGCCGCTACGCCGAGAAGCATCGCCAGCGGACCGGCGAACAGCCACATGCCGAGGATGTAGGAGGCGCCGGCCCAGCTTTCGAGGGTGAGCCAGCGGTGGAGCCGCCGGAGGTGGGGAAGGTTGAAGGCAGAGTGCGTCACGCATCGGGTATCGGCCGCCGGCGCGCGCGGTCAACCGCCAGCGGGAGCCTGCTGGCGGGCGCAGCGTCTCACGGAGCCACCGCACGCCCTCATGACTGGAGCCCGCCGTCAGATCGCCGTCGTCCTCGCGACGGCCGTCAACATCACGCTCAACGCCCTGGCGGGCGCGGGCGTCCTGTTCGGCGTCCAGACCGGCGCTGTCTCCGACGCCACGCCGACGCCGGTCACGCCAGCAGGGTGGACGTTCTCCATCTGGTCGGTCATCTTCCTGGGCGCCATCGTGTTCGCCGTGTGGCAGGCGCTGCCCGCCCAGCGCGGGGCGCGCTACGACGCCATCGGCGCCCCGCTGGCGCTCGCGAACCTGCTCAACGGGCTCTGGCAGATCCCGTGGCTGATCGGCCAGTTCGGCGTGGCTGCAGTCGTGATCTTCGGGATCCTGGGCTCGCTCGCATGGCTGTACGTCCGCCTGGACCGGCTGGCGCTGCGCGGCGCCGAGCGCTGGACGATGGGCGTGCCGACGGCGCTGTGGCTGGCGTGGCTGTCGGTGGCGGCACCCGTCAACCTGACGCTGTGGCTCCGCACGATCGGCTGGGAGGCCACCGGGCCGTTCTGGCCCGCGGCGCTCGTCCTCGTGGTGGCCTCCGTCGGCGCGTGGCTGCTGCGGCGCACGGGCGACGTGGCGGC
>JBCDLV010000227.1:0-5756 GCA_038744895.1 Bacteroidota bacterium
CGCCAGCAGGTCGGCCACCGGGCCGGGAGGCAAGGCGTCCAGCGGACCAGCCTCGGACGTAACGGCGGGAGCGGTGAGGTCGGCGTCGGCCATGAAACAGTCTACGACTTGCTCCAGCGGACTACCGGCAGCGTGGGTTCTCAGAACCGCTGGCGCAATGACCTAACAGTCAACAAGTTGTTCTGCTCGAGTAACCCAGGACCCGCGGTCTTGAGGTCGAGCGCTCTCCGCTGGTACCTGGCCCCAAAGGACGCCCACGGGGCGGCAGTCACCGCTTGAAGCGACGGACGAGCGCGTCGACCTGGTGATCCGGCATCGAAAGACCCGTCAATGCGGCCTGCTGGCGCTTCTCGTCGCTGGCAGGCGCGTCGGACGCCTCCGGCCGACCGCCGTGGTCTCGGTGGACGGCCGGATTTCCAGCGCGGGCCACCAGGCGCGCCTCGATGGCATCCATCCACGAGCCGTCACCGGATCCTGCTGGCGGCGACGCGCGGGGCACCTCAGTGCCCGACGCCAGCGGGTCACCGTCGGTACCGTTGAGCGGAGCCGTCTCGAAGGCGACGCGCTTGATGTTCACCAGGTGCATCGGTGTCACGTTGTCGCTCGTGATCGAGCCACCGATGGTGCCCGGGCCGAGGGTCATGGCGGGGAACAGCGCCGTCGTCATGCCAACGGAGCCCAGCGCCGCGACCGTGTTGACGACGATCCGCATGGACGGCTTGCGGAGGGCGAACTGCTCGATGACGCGGTCGGCCGTGGCATGGAGCGCCAGCGTGTGGCCGATCCCGCCGAACTCCAGGATCTCGATGCAGCGCGCACAGCCCGCCTCCCAGCCGTCGGCGACGTAGAAGGACAGAATCGGCGAGAGCGTCTCCATGGAGATCGGCTCGTGGGGGCCCACCTCTGAGACCTCCGCGATCAGCGCACGCGTCCCGTCCGCCACGGAGAAGCCCGCCATCTCGGCGATGCGCCTCGGGCTCTGGCCTACGATCTCCGTGTTGAACCGGCCACCGGGTTTGATGACGGCACGCAGCTTCTGCGTCTCCTCCTCCGAACACACGTGACCGCCCCGCTGGCGAAGCGCATCGAGCAGGCGCGTCCGCACAGGACTGTCGGCCACGACGGAGCGCTCCGTCGAGCACAGCGTTCCCCAGTCGAAGGACGTGCCGGTGAGGATGTCGGCCGCGGCTTTGTCCACGTTCGCACTCCGGTCCACGTACGCGGGTACGTTGCCGGAGCCGACCCCGTAGGCGGGCTTTCCTTTCGAGTACGCGGCGCGCACCATCGGGCCACCGCCAGTGGCGAGGATGACGTCCGTCTTGGGATGCTCCAGCAGCGCATCGGTGCCTGCCAGTGTCACGCCGGCGTCTGTCTGGCCCAGGCACGCGAAAAGCCCCTGCGGAGCGCCAGCAGAGTAGGCGGCCTCCGCGACCACGCGCAGCGCTTCCGCCGTGCACGCCACGGCCCGAGGGTGCGGGCTCATGACGATGCCACACCGCGCCTTCGCCGAGATGATGGCCTTGTAGTACGCGGTTGCTGTTGGATTTGTCGACGGAACGAGCGCGGCCACGACACCCATCGGCGTGGCGACGGTCCACACACGGCCGTCTGCGCTCTTCTCGATGATGCCAGCGGTTTTCATGCCTGCCATCCGCGCGGCCAGGGTCCGCGTGGCGAACAGGTTCTTCTGCTCCTTGCTGTCGGGCTTGCCAAATCCCGTCTCGTCGTGAGCCATCTGGCCGAGACGCTTCGCATGGGCCGCGCCAGCCTCGACCATCGCCGCGACGATGCGGTCCACCGTGGACTGGTCGACGGTCTTGAACTGCTTCTGGGCGACCGCGACCGCCTCCACGGCATCCCGGGCTTCCTGAATGGATCGAAGGTCGGCGTCCATGCGTGTCGGGCTCCTGCTGGCGTTCGAGGGCTGCAAGGTAGCGAGCGGGCGACAGGTCCTCGTGACACGCCAGCGTTACAGGATGCATCGGAATCGGGGACCTGTGCCCCCTCAGACGGCTCAGAACGGGACCTCCGGGCCTGGCACGCCGTTTGTTCTCCCACGCGCGCGCACTCGACTAGTCCATGACCGCCGTTTCGTCGTCTCCATCCGGTCTGGCCGAGGTAGACCGCCAGTGGGGCGGGTTTGCCTCTGGGCACTCCTACCTCCTCGTTGGCCGCGCTGGCTCCGGCCGGTCCGCCCTCGCCTTCCAGGTCGTCCGCGCTGCCGTAGATGCGGAGCGCCGCGCCCTCGTCATCTCCCCCCGCGAGCCCGACGCCCTCGTCGAGGTGGCGACCAGCATCGGGTTCGACCTCGCCGCGGCTCACCAACGTGGACGTCTGCGGCTCCTCCGGATTCCGAACGCGCAGGAACTCGCCGCCCGGGGCCCCGATGGCCTGGCGTCTTCCTACCGCGACCTTGCCTCACTCGTCTCGTCTGACGGGGCCGAGTGCGTCGTGATCGAGGACTTCACGCCGCTCGTCCAGTTCGACACGTTCGAGCGCTTCCGGGAGGCGTTCCACGGCCTCGTCTCGTCCCTCCGGGACTGTGGGGCGATGCTCATGGTTGGCCTGGGCGAGCCCGGCAACGACGCCTCGAAGCGTCTCCTGGAGGTCGTCGAGGGCATGGTCGCAGGCACCATCCGGCTAGGCTCCGACGGCTCGCTCCAGCTGAGCACTCCACCCCAGGTACCCGCTGGCGGAGACTCAGCCCCTGCGCTGGCCGACCGCGCATCCGACACGATCATTGCTGCTCCCCAGACGGCCGCAACGGAGCCGTCGATGGAGAACGCCGGTCCCGACGTCGAAGCGGCGCCTGACCATCCCGCCGAAGATCCCTCAGGCCCGCCCCAATCCGCTCCTCAGCCTAAACCAATGGTCGAGAGCGAGTCAGCCGAACCGCCTCCGGGATCGGACCAGGACTCTGAACCCCAGAGCCCAGAGCCCCCCGCAGCCGACCTGAAGACGATCGAGACCCCGCCAGCTGAGCCCCCGCCGGCACCAACGCCCCCGACGTCCGACGCTTCGCAGGCTGAGCCTGACGCCTCCCCGACACTGGACGCAGCGCCTGAGCACCCAGGCTTCCCCACGCCCCAGGAGGACTCCGCGCCAGCCAGCCAGCGTACCCCGGACCCCTCGCCCGCTGGCGCCGTGGACCCCTTCGAGTTGGCGACCGCCTCCATCGACGGCGACGGCGTGCACAGCCCAGAGCCGGTTGCACCCGTTCCGACGATCCCGGCGCCGCAGGCTCCGCCGGAAGAAGCGACGCCAGCAGAGGCAACCCCGGCGGAGACGCACGCGCCTGCTGAGCCGCCCGCCACCGCACCGAGCGACACAGGCCGCGATGAGTCCCCCGTTCCCACGGACATCATCGCACCGCCGCCACCGGACGCGTCCCTTCTGGAGACGCCACCCGACATCTTCGGCTCGGACCCCGCCGACACCCTCTTCGACCAGGGCTACCTGGCCGACTCCAGCCGCGGAGCCGTCGCCGGTCGCGTTCCGGTCGCGGCCCACAACGCATCACCGGCCGCTCCAGCCGCGGGTCCCGACGCACAGGCCTCCCCTGCTGGCGGAGACGCTGCGCTCCCGTCGTTCGCTCCGCTGGGCGGGTCCCCTGCCGAGGTCGACCCCGAGCAGGCCTTCCGCTCGGCATTGAGAGACGCGTTTGCGACGCTCGCCAGCGGCGACCCGTTCGTCGTCGTCGCGCTTCGGATGGATCCGTCCGCACCGGAGGCGGCACACTTCGCCACGGTCGAGTCGGCCGTTCTGTCCGCGCTCCGTCCGACGGATCGCATCCTGGTCGATGACGAGCGGATGCGCATCGTGGTGCTGCTCCCGTCGTCGGAGCAGCCAGCCTCGAACGCGCTCTTCAGCAACCTCCAGTCACACCTCCAGGGCGCCCTGGGCGACGACGCAGAGCGCGTCCGCCAGTCCATCGGTGCGGTGACCATCCCGAACGGCCAGCCGTTCCAGCGGGCGGCCACGCTCCTGGGCTACGCCTACGAGAGCTGACCGCCGGCGCCAGCGGGCTCCGCTGGCGTGGGCTACCGAAACGGCCGCTTCCGGTCGAGCAGGGCCACCAGGTCCGTGACGCCCACCGGGCCGTGACGGTAGACGAACGGCTCGCCGTAGGTGGCGCCGACGCGGTAGCCGTACACGCGTGCCCGAGCTTCGACCCAGGCGAGGAAGTCCGGGTTGGAGATGTACGTCTGCGGACCGTCGTCTTGGTCGCTGCCTGGCTGGTAAAACTGCGTCGTGTAGGCCAGCAGAGAGGCCATCCTCCGCTCCCAAACGTCCGATACGTCCACCACAAACGTGGGCTCGGTGTCGAGCGCCTGCATGTAGTGGAGCACGTGGTGAGGCCGCCAGGGCTCCTGCGCAGCGCCATCCTCGTCGATGGTCTCGATCTTGGCGAGCCCGCTGTAGAAGAGGGCGTCTACGCTGAGTCGGGTGGCATCGCCGTGGTCCGGGTGCCGAACCTTCTCGGCCGTCGTCAAGACGATCGAGGGCCGGTACGCCCGCACGAGGCGAATCAGCGCCAGCTGGTTCTCGCGCGTGTTCTGGATGTCGCCATCTGGGAGACCCAGGTTGTGCCGGGCGGAGAGCCCCATCACCTCCGAGGCCGCGGCAGCCTCCTCGGCGCGCGTCTCCGGCGTGCCGCGCGTACCGAGCTCTCCACGCGTGAAGTCGACGATTCCCGTCTGGTAGCCTTGGTCCGAGAGAAGGCACATGGTTCCCCCTGCGCACAACTCCACGTCGTCGGGGTGGGCGGCGAGGGCGAGGACATCGAGGGTCATCGGATCAGGCGAACGCGAGAGCCGGGAAGATCCTCGACAGGCCCCGCTGGCGCCAGCGGGAGGCTCCGTATCGGGCGGAAGGCTCAGCCGCCGTCTTCGACGCGCTCGACGACCAGCGTGCCCACGGACGTGCCCGCCAGCGGAGCATAGGCGACGTCCGCGATGGGCGCGCGTGCCGAGCGCGGCGCGTTGGCGGCCACGTAGGTGGCGCCATCGTCCGTGCCCGCGTCGTAGACGACGGCGTCGATCTCCATGCGGTCGGCCCATCCGTCGCCTTCGCGGAGGTCGAGGCCATCGATCCCGATGAACCAGTCCGGGCTCGGCGCCAGCATCGTGACGACCGACACCACCGGACGGGCTTCGGTCACGGTCACGGTCACCGACGCAGTGCCTGGCGACGTGCGAATCGGGCCGCCTTCGACGTAGACCCCCATCGCTTCGCCCAAGGCGTTCACTTCTTCCTCCAGCATGCTGACGCCACCCGTCTCGGCCATCTGGCGGATGCCGTCGGATGCCATCTCGCCGACGCTCCAGAGCGAGACGTCTGTCGCGTGGACGGCACCCGTGAGGCGCGAGAAGTGCGGGTTGCCGGGAAACATGTCGGGGTGCGACTGCGCACTCCAGGACGCATCGAAGGTGATCCGGAACGTCGCCGGCTCCAGCGTCGGCGCCGGGGGCGGTGGGTCCGGAGGCAGCGGATCCGGAGCCATCGGGTCCGTGGCGTCACAGCCAAGGGCGAGCAGGACGAACAGAGCAGCTACGACGCGCATGGGTCAATCGGCGGATGTCTGGAGACGCATTGAGCCGTCGGAATTATACGTGGCGACCTTTTGCAGGTGCGCCATCTCGCCGCTCTGCTCCTCGTCATCGGCTGCGGCGTCATCGGCTGCGGCCCTCCTGATCCTGTCGAGGTGGAGGCCACCCACGCGTTCGTGCGCCGGTCCGCCGCGACCGTCGACACAG
>JBCDLV010000228.1:0-5645 GCA_038744895.1 Bacteroidota bacterium
ACCGCGCTGGAACTCGGGGACGAGAGCGTGCCCGTGGCCTCCCGGATCTCCCGGTCGACGACCACCGCGAGCGTCGAGGGCCACGTCCTGCTTCTCCGCTGGCGCTGGATCTGGTCCGCACCCAGCGCCAGCAGGGCACACCCCACGCCCACCACGAGGCTCTCTACCCCGACGACGAAGAGGCCGATTCCGGAAGCGAGCGTCAGCCCGACGGCCCACTTGGGGAAGGTCATCCCAGCCTCCCGGCGGGCCCGTGCTACCTCCCAGATCAGCCGGTCGCTGCGCGTGACCAGGATGTCGTCGGAGGGAGGTGTGCTCGTGGATGACATGTCTGCGGGGTGGCCCTACACCAGGTACTGGAGGCGCTGGCTAGGACCGTCACGGCAGAGCCTGAACGTCCCTGGGCTGGTGGAGGTGTAGCTTCGGGCCATGGAGATTCCAGCGATCCAAGGGCTCAAGGTCGAGTCCGCACTGCTGCCCCTCGAAAAGCCGGCCGCCGTCGGCGAGCGCCAGCAGAGGCTGTGCATCGGCGTCCCGAGCGAGGTCGACAACGACGAGCGGCGTGTGGCGCTGGCGCCCTACGCCGCGTCGATCCTGGTGGCCGCGGGCCACGAGGTCCGCATTCAGTCCGGCGCGGGTGAAGAGGCACAGTTCGCCGATGTCGAGTACGCCGATGTCGGCTGCGACGTGGTCGAGTCGCCAGCGGAGGTCTACGCGCACTGCGACCTGGTGGCCAAGGTGTTTCCTCCTCGGTCGGACGAGATCGCGCTGATGCGCGAGCGCCAAGTGCTGCTCTCGGCGCTCCACCTGGGGCGCCTCCAGCCGGACACGCTGCGCCAGCTGATGGACCTCAAGGCCACCGGGATCGGGTTCGAGTTCATCACGGACAGCGACGGCACGCTGCCCATCGTCCGGATGATGCACGAGATCTCCGGGTCGATCGCGGTGCAGACGGCCGCGCGCTTGCTCGAGTCTTCGGAGGGCGGACGCGGGGTCATGCTGGGCGGGATCTCCGGGGTGCCGCCGGCGACGGTGGTGATCCTCGGAGCCGGCGTGATCGGAGAGTGGGCGGCTCGCACAGCGCTGGGCTTCGGGGCGCACACGATCGTACTCGACACGGACCTGCCAGCCCTACGGGCCATCGAGCATGTCCTCGACCGGCGCGTGACGACGGCGATGGCGAACCCGACCTACGTCCAAAGCGCAGTCAAGACGGCCGACGTCGTCATCGGCGCGGCCATGTCGATGGGCAAGCGCTCGCCCGTCGTGGTGACCGCCGACACGGTTGCGTCGATGCGGCCTGGATCCGTCATCGTGGATCTCGTGATCGACCAAGGCGGGTGCGTCGAGACGAGCCGGCCCACGACCCCGGACGCTCCGACGTTCGTCGAGCATGGTGTCGTGCACCACTGCCTGCCCAACCTGCCCAGCGCCGTCGCCAGGACGGGGTCCTATGCACTGTCCAACGTGCTCACGCCGTTCCTCCTGGAGATCGGCGAGGCCGGCAGCATCAACGACGCGCTGTGGTCGAACGTGAGCCTGCGCACGGGCACGTACGTCTATCGGCGTCACCTGACGAAGAAGAACCTGGCGTCGATGTTCGGTATGCCGCACCGGGACATCGAGTTGCTGATCGCCAGCGGGATCTGATGCGGCTCGTCGGCTCGGTCCTGCTGGCGCTGCTCGTGGCCGGCTGTGCGGAAGGGCAGTCGATATGGAGCGAGCCCGATGCGTTACCGGCTGTCGAAGCACCGGGCTATCCGGATGCGACTTCAGAGCCGTCATGCGTGGACGGTCGCGGGGTGGGGGGCGAAGGACGCTACCGGCTCGACGCTCCGGACCGCTGGCGGTGCGACGCACGCGCTTTGGAGGATGTCCGTGACCGCAGTCGCGACGTAGTGGGCAGCGAACGCCCCCGTGCAGAGATCGCATGGACGCGCGGTGCCGGTCCCTACGCCGACCTTCTAATCGCCTCGGCGACCGACCAGATGATCGACCCTGCGGAGCTGGCGGCGTTCTCCATCGAAGCCTTCGAGGCGCTGACGGGTGGCTCCGCCGAGATCGTCCATCGCGACTCCGTGAGCGTTCCTGCCGGGCGGGCGCTCCGGCAATCGCTGCGCATCGAGGTCGGCACGGTCACTTTCCGCCAGGTCTCTACCACGTACAGCAGCCCTCGCGGGACCGTCGTGGTCGAGGCCATCACGCCGAATCCTGCGACCACATGGGAGGACCTGGAACAAGCCCTCGACCCGCTGGCGGTGTTCCCAGCGGAGAGCCAGCCGGGGCTCCGACTGGAGATCGGCCCGTGGCCTGCGGATCGCGTGGACCTTCCCGGCGCCGTCCTCACGTTCGACATGGACGAGTGGGACACGTCCGAAATGCTCGACCGCGCGTATGCCGGGGATGGTGCTGTGCACGTGCGGGCGTCTACGGTGGGCAGCCTGCTGGTCACCGTTCGGCCGACAGAGCACACCCGGCTGGACCGCGCTACGGAGATGTTGCGTGCTCAACTCGGTCGCTCCTCAGGGGGAGAGATCGTCGCGGACTCCCTGCGAGCTGTCCAGGGGGGTGCCGTCGGCGTCATCGAGTGGGCTGAGTCCGGCGCTGGCGGTATGATTGCCGTCGTCCACGCGGGGCCCGCTGGCGGCGCAGTGATCGACTGTCGCTACGGCGCTAACTACCAGGCATGGGGTCGACAGCAGTGCGGCCGATTGGCGGACTCGGTACATGTCCTCTCCAATGAGCGTTGATGCCGTTGCCCTGCTCGCCGAGGTGGACCTCGGCGCGATCCGCCACAACGTGCGCCAGCTGGCGCCGCGGCAGGGCGACGCCGTGATGGGGGTCGTCAAGGCCGACGCCTATGGGCACGGGGCCGTACCGGTCAGCCGTGTGCTGACGGAGGAAGGCGTCGAGTGGCTGGCTGTCGCGACGGTGCCGGAGGCCGTCGAGCTTCGCGATGCGGGCGTCGACGCCAGGATCCTGGTGCTGGCGGCGCCTCTCGATGCCTATCTCCCGGCGTATGAAGCCTACCGCCTCGACGCTGTCGTGTCGTCGGCGGAGGTCGCCGACGCGGTCGCTGCCCGAGCATCGCCGGCCGCCGTCCACGTCAAAGTGGACACCGGCATGGGCCGGCTCGGCGTTCGTCCCGAGGATGCGCCGACCGTCGTCCGAGGTCTCCGCCAGCGGGGCGTCTCCGTCGAGGCCGTCTGGACACACTTGGCGACGGCCGATGCTGAGGATCCGTCGTTCGCATTCCTCCAGCTTCGTCGCTTCGACGGCGTGCTCCGCGCGCTCGGAGAGGACGCACCTCGGCTCGTGCACGTCGCCAACGGACCGGCGCACATTCGCCTGCCGCCGATGACGTCCCGCCCCGCGCTGGTGCGCCTCGGCGGTGTGCTGTTCGGCCTCGCGTCGGATCCCGCAATGGAGACGGTCGCCAGCGGGCTCAAGCCAGCGATGCGGCTTGTGACGCGGGTCGTGCACACACAGACGGTCGAGGAGGGAGACTCCGTCAGCTACGGACGGACCTGGGTCGCGGAGCGTCCGACGCGGATCGCGACGCTGGCGATCGGCTACGCGGATGGGCTGCCGCGGTCGCTCTCAAACCAGGGAGCGATCGGAATCGGCGGTGTGACCTACCCGATCGTCGGACGCGTGTGCATGGACATGACGATGGTCGCCCTCGGCGATCCCGAAGGGCCCGCTGGCGCCATCCAGCGCGGCGATGAGGCGGTCGTCTTCGGCCCCGGTGGCCTGAGTGCGGTTCAGCTGGCGCAGCGGGCGGGCACCATCTCGTACGAGCTGACCGCCGGGCTCACGGCTCGCGTCCCTCGCCAGTGGCTCGGCGCCGACGGCTGACGGCGCCAGCGGGCGATTGTGAAGACGGCAGAACCGAAGTGTTCGGCCCGTGTATATCGCGTCTGGACACCCACTTCGCGTCCCCTCTCCCTCTCCTGACCCGATATGGCCACATCTACGCCCCAAGAGATCACCATCCTCGTCGTTGACGACGAAGAGGATGTCGTCGAGATCATCTCCCACTTCCTCCGTGAAGAGGGCTACAACGTCCTGACCGCCTTCGACGCCGACGAAGCCCTGACCAAGGCCTCCCCCGACGTCGATGCGATCCTTCTCGACGTCATGCTTCCTGGCATGAGCGGCTTCGACATCGCCAAGCGGCTTCGTGGGCGCGTTGAGACGGAGAAGATCCCGATCATCATGATGACGGCCAAGACGGAAGAGGAAGATCAGCTCCAGGGGCTGGAGAACGCCGACCAGTACCTCACCAAGCCGGTCAGCCCCAAGGTGGTGCTCGCCAACATCCGCGCGGTCCTCCGACGGACGGGTACCGAGGAGAGCAAGACGCTCTCGGTCGCCGGGCTCACGATCTACGAGGACGAGTACCGCGCTACGCTCGACGGCGACGACCTTGGCCTCACGCTGACGGAGTTCGAATTGCTGCGCTACCTCGTACGCCACCCACGCAAGGCCTTCACGCGCCAGCAGCTCCTGGAGACGATCTGGAAGGACGCCATGATGGTCACCGAGCGGACCGTCGATGCCCACATCAAGAACCTCCGCGAGAAGCTGGGAGACTTTGCGCGTCACATCCAGACGGTGCGCGGCGTCGGCTATCGCTTCGTCGAGGAGGCCGAGCAAGAGGCGTAAGACCCCGTAGGACGTAGAGCGGGAGGCGGCGTAGCAGCCGCCTCTCGTCGTTTCCGTGCCTTCCCTACTCTCGGGCTATGCGTTGGCGAGACGTTCGCGATTCGGTCTACCCACGTCGGGCTTCGACCCAGACGTGGATGATGCTCACGTTCGCCCTGTTTGTGGGGCTGGCGGTGGCAGGCGTCGCGCTCTACTCGTTCCTCATCCTGCGCGGTCAGGTCAACGACGCCGCCCGCGAGACGCTGCGAGACCAGGCCGAGCGGTTCGCCGTCCAGCTAGAGGCCGAGTCCGACCGCGACGAGCTGCTCGCCCTCGGCCGCCAGCTGGCGGCTGTCACCCAGGTCGACATCACGATCGCGACGCGGGACGAGGTCGTCGGAGACTTCGCGGCGAGCCCCGGTGGCCCTGCGGATCAGGAGGACGTGGACTTCTTCGAACGGCAGGAGGTGCGGGAGGCCTTGGCCGCGAGTGACTACGTCGGGTTCGCAGAGCGCGACGGTCGCGTCGGAGACCGCCTGTACGTGGCGCTGTTCCGGCCGGAGACGGGCCTGATCGTCCGCATCGGCGAGCCGGTGCCGCAGCTGCTCCAAGCCATCGGGACGCTCCAGGCGGTTATCGCCTTTAGCATGGTGCTGTCCCTGTTGACCGCTCTTCTGGGCGCGTGGATCGCCGCCCGCCAGGTGACGCGTCCGCTTCGGGCGATCACCCGGAGCGCACAGCAGATCAACGAAGGTGACCTGGACGGCCGGATCCATGTCAGAACGCGTGCCAGTGAGTTCCAGGACCTCGCCCGAAGCCTCAACCACATGGCCGGGCGCTTCCGTGCGGACATCGAAGAGTTGCAGCGGATGCAGCAGGTCCAGAACGAGTTCATCGGGAACGTCAGCCACGAGGTCAAAAACCCGATCTTCGCCGTGTTCGGCTACCTCGAAGCACTCGCCAGCGACTCGCTGCCTGCTGCGCAGCGCAAGAAGTAC
>JBCDLV010000229.1:0-5642 GCA_038744895.1 Bacteroidota bacterium
GTACCGGGTGCAGTTGCCCGGCGTCGGGTTCGGGCCGGTCGAGTGCCTCGTCCACACCGACGCGCGGGCGCCGTTTGCCGTCGGCGACGCGGTCGGGGTGCGGGCCGTCGAGCCGGCCGTCGTCCTCGAGCCGGTCGGGGCCGCCGCGCCGGGTGCCGTCCGCACCGCCTCGGGGCTCGTCGCAGAGAAGAGCGCCTGACCCGCCCCCATCGAGGTGGCCTCACCGCAGGCCCTCAGGGCTGACGGAGGTACGTGTTCCAGCCGTGATCGGCGGTCGCGTCCGGGGCTGGCAGGGGGAAGGCGTAGGCCTCGTCACGACTCGTGCACCGGTGCTTGTAGACCGAGACGCTCTCGTCCGTGCGGTCGGCAAAGAACATGACGTAGTAGATGCCGTTGCCGGTGTGGCCGACCCAGCGGCCCTCCGCGGCGTCGTAGCTCTCGTGGTGGATCGTGTACCGGGTCGCATAGGCCGGGCCGTCCATCTCGTACAGGACCGAGTCCGCGGCGAAGACGTGGGTCGACACCTGGGTTCCGTGGCCGGCGATCTCGAACGTCCACGTGTACGTGCCGCGAAGGGGGAAGGGGTCCTGCGCCGGACCGGGCGTGACGTCGGCGATGAACGCGGAGCCGACGAGCAAGACCACCGAGGCGGCCACGGCGGAGGTCACGCGCGAGGCTGTCGTGGGGTGATGTGGCATCATGGGTCGCATCATGGGTCGCATCATGGGTCGGGCGGCAGAGTGCGAGAGAGGCGGGGTCGGTTTGCGCGAAGCCACCCGTCGGACGGGCGCGGACGCTCGGGTTCAGCGTGTCGCTGTCCATTCTAGGTGGCGCGGCTCGGGCGCGGGTGCACCCCGTCCTGTCCCCCCTGTCGGGGACTCGCGGTTCGATCCGTGGGACGAGACCCTACATGCCACGGCGCCGCCTCGGGGACGGTCCAGAGCGCCCTTCGGGTCGCTCTGAGGCGTGGAGGAGCGCGCTCCGCGCGCGAAGGCGTGGAGGAGCGATCGCCAGCGGGCTCTTGGGGCGACGTGCCGCCCTCACACCAACCTGCTGTCGGCTCTAGGTCTCGGTCTGCCCCGAGGCGGCTCGTGCCCACCGAGGCGGCGGGCGGCGCCGAGGCGGCCTGGGCGTCCCTCAGGGCCTTCGCGGCTCGTTCATCGTCACATCAAGCGCTGTTCACAGTCGACGGCGTGGCATCGCATGGATCTTTGGATCGAGTCTAAATAGCCGGGGCTCTAGGTGCCCCTCCCATGTCTCTCCCGCGACTCCTCCCCCTCGCACTGGCCCTCGTCGCCGGCGTCGCTACAGCCCAGACGGGCACAGTTGCCGGGCGCGTCCTCGACGCCGCGACCGGTGCCCCGCTTCCCGGCGCAACGGTCGCCCTCGCTGGAACCTCGACCGGCACCGCGGCGGGGCCAGCCGGCGCGTTCACACTCATCGAAGTCCCCGTCGACACGCACACCGTCCGCGTGAGCCTGATTGGATACGAGACCGTCTCCCAGACGGTCGAGGTGCTCGAAGGCGAGCGCGTGGTCCTCGAGGTCGAGCTCTCCGAGCAGACGGCCGAACTGGGCACGATCACCGTTGTCAGCCGGCGCGGCGGGTTCGTGCCGACGGCCCTCTCGGCCGGGAGCAAGATCGGTGCGCGGCCGCTCGACACCCCGCAGTCGGTCTCGGTCATCACGCAGGATCAGCTCGAGGTCCAGGACGCGACGACGCTCGCCGAGGCGCTCCGCTACTCGCCGGGCATCCAGAGCGAGGTGTTCGGGTTCGAACCGCGGTTCACGTGGCTCCGCATCCGCGGCCTCGACGCGACGCAGAGCGGGCTCTTCCAGGACGGCCTCCAGCTCCGCAACGTCAGCTTTGCGGTCGACTACAACGTCGAGCCGTACGGGATGGAGCGGATCGAGCTGCTCCGCGGCCCGGCGTCGGTGCTCTACGGTGCCGGCAGCCCCGGAGGCCTCGTCGCGTTCTCGTCGAAGCGCCCCACCCAGGTGGCCCAGCGCGAGGCGACCGTCGAGGCCGGCAGCTTCGGCCGCGTCCAGGCCCAAGCTGACGTCTCCGGCCCCATCGACCCGGAGGGGCAGTTCTCGTACCGCCTCACGGGCCTCGTCCGGTCGAGCGGTACGCAGGTCGAGTTCCTCGACAACGACCGGATCTTCGCGGCACCCGCGCTGAGCTGGCGCCCGACGCCGACCACCAACTGGACGGTGCTCGGGAGTTTCCTCTTCGACGACACCGGATCCTCGCAGGCGCTCCCCATCGAGATCACGGACGACGGCAACGCCCTCGCGGACCTCTCGCGCGGGTTCTACACCGGTGCTCCGGACGACGAGCAGTACGACCGCGCGGTCCTCTCGGCGTCGTCGCTCTTCGAGCACACCTTCGGCGAGAGCCTGACGGTCCGCCAGAACACGCGGTACTACTCCGCCGACCTCGACGACCTCGTGGTCTATGCGACGGGGCTTGAGGAGGGCGGCCGGTCCATCTCGCGCTCGGCCTATGGGCGGTTCGGCCTCCTCGGTGGCCTCGCGCTCGACAATTCCGTTCGCTACCAGGCCGACTTCGGGAGCGTCGACGCGACGCTTCTCGGTGGGCTCGACGTGCAGCTCATCGACGTGGACCTGGAGCAGACCTTCCTGTTCGTCGCGCCGTCGCTCGACCTGCTCGATCCCGACTACGACCAGGCGCTCCCCGAGGTGCCGACGTTCGCGAACGACGAGTTCAGCCAGTCGCAGACCGGCGCGTACCTCCAGGGCCAGTTCGACGTGGCCGATCGGCTCATCGTCTCCCTCAACGGCCGCTACGACTGGGCCACGACCGAGACGACGAACCTGCTTGCCGAGACCGACGCCGTCTCGGAGCAGAGCGACGAGGCGTTCACGTTCCGCGCAGGCGCCATCGCGAAGCTGCCCTACGGCGTCGCTCCGTACGCGAGCTACGCCGAGTCCTTCCTGCCGCAGATCGGCGTCGACGCCGAGGGCAACCAGTTCACGCCCGAGACCGGCCGCCAGGTCGAGGCCGGCGTCAAGGTTCAGCCGCCGACGTGGAACGGGTTCTTCACCGTCGCGGTGTTCGACCTCGCGCGCCAGGGCTTCCTCCAGTTCGACCCCGCCACGTTCGCCCAGGTCCAGACCGGAGAGGTCCAGTCGCGAGGGGTCGAGCTCGAAGCGGTCACGAGCCTGCTGAGTGGGTTCGATCTCACGGGGAGCCTGACCCTCCTCGATGTCGAGGTCACCGAGTCGGTCACCGAGGCGGAGATCGGCACGCGGCCGGTTCAGACCCCGAACACGACCGGCTCGCTCTGGGCCAACTACGAGCTCCAGGCCGGGCCGCTCGCGGGGCTCGGGCTCGGCGGCGGCGTCCGGTACCTCGGCTCGTCGTTCGGCGACGTGGCCAACACCGTCGAGACGCCCGACGCCACGCTCGCCGACGCGGCCGCCTACTACACGTTCGACCGGTTCCGATTCCAGGTCAACGTGCAGAACGTGTTCGACAACGAGTACATCGCCGCGGCGTTCGTCCGCGACTCGCCACTCGTCACCATCGGGGCGCGGCGCCAGATCTCGGCCGGCCTCTCGGTCCAGTTCTGACCCCACGCCAGCGGACGCGCCCCTCTACCTTCGACCGACCGCTCGTTGCGGACGCCGCTTTCCTCGGAGGGCGGCGTCCGCGTACGTTCTGCCCGACGCCCCCGACACCGTGTCCCTGATGCCATGATGAGCCCCCGCGCCCTGCGCGTCTGGTTCGAGGTCCACAAGTGGACGAGCCTCTTCGCGACGCTCTGGCTGCTGCTCCTGTGCGTGACCGGCCTCCCGCTCATCTTTGCGCATGAGGTCGACCACGCGCTCGGCAACAGCGTCGATCCGCCCGTGCTCGCCGAGGTCCCGGCCGAGCGCGCGTCGGTCGACGCCATGATCGCCGACGCCCAGTCGCGCTACCCCGACGAGCACATGCAGTTCGTCGTCGGCGACCCGGACGAGCCTGACATCGTCTACATCCGCATGGGCGCCTCGCCGGAGGGCTCAACCATCAACGTGTTCGACACGTACGACTGGCGGACGGGCGAGCACTTGGTGGCCTACCCGCTCGAAAAGGGCGGGTTCATGAGCGTCATGGAGCGGCTCCATGTCGACCTCTACGCCGGGCTCAAGGGGACGCTCTTCCTCGGGTCGATGGGCATCTTCCTGGTCCTCTCGCTCGTGTCCGGCGTCGTCCTCTACGGACGCGTAATGCGGAAGCTGAAGTTCGGGACGGTCCGCAGGAAAACGCCGCGGCTGAAGTGGCTCGACCTCCACAACCTGCTCGGGATTGCCACGCTCGTCTGGCTCCTCGTCGTCGGCGTGACGGGGACGATCAACGCGCTCGCGATCCCCATTTTCCAGCAGTGGCAAGCGACGGAACTCGCTGAGATGACGCGTGCACACGCCGCGCCGGATCAGCCACCGGTGACCGATCTCGTCTCGGTCGATGCGGTGATCGGGAACGCATCGGAGGTCGCGCCGGGGAAGGTGCTCAGCTTCCTTGCTTTCCCGGGCAACGAGTTCGCGAGCCCGCATCACTTCACGGCGTTCATGACGGGTGACGAGGCTCGCACGGAGCGCCTGTTCACGGCCATCCTCCTCGACGCCACCGACGGCGAGGTCCTGGAGGTCCGGTCGATGCCGTGGTACACCCAGGTCCTGTTCGTCTCGCAGCCGCTTCACTTCGGCGACTACGGCGGGATGCCGCTCAAGATTCTCTGGGCCGTTCTCGACGTCCTGGCGATTCTCGTGCTCGGCAGTGGCGTCTACCTCTGGGTCAAGAAGCGGCACCAGACGGTGGAGGACTGGATGGCGGCCGCCCGTGGCGACGCCGATGAGGAGGGCAGCGTCTCGGGCCTCTCGCACGACGCCTCGGGCGACGGAGCGGCCGGGCTTGCCGAGCCACTTCGCCACCCGAAGCCCGCCGCGCCGTGAGCCGCCCGCTCTCTGCCCGCGAGATCTGGGGCATCCCGGCGATGCTCGGCGCGTTGAGCCTGGTCGGGCTCGTGGCTGCGCTCGTGGCCGACGGGGTGGGCGATGTGCTTTCGTGGGTCGCGCTCGCGATCCCTGCCCTGGTGTGCCTGTGGGGGGGGCGCCGCCGGTCTGAGCGGAGCGTGCCGCCTGCCGTAGCGCCGTCCTCTGCACGGCGGGCGGTCCGGCCCGCAGGACCGCCGGGACGCCGGGCAACGGGGTCTTCCGGACCCGCGCGACCAGATCGTGGCTCGTAGCCTGGCTGGGTCGTACTCTGGCCTGCCATTCTCTCGACCTCCCCCCGTGACGAACTCCGCTTTCTCTTCGCTGAAGAAACGCAGGGGCGAGGGGCAGGCCGCCGCGACCCCTGTGCCCGCCTCGCCGATGCTTGCTTTCCCGCCTGCCCTCTTGCTTCTCGCCTGGGGAGTGCTGCTGGCTATGCCTGCCCGCGCGCAGACGGCGTCGCCCGTTCCGGCACCTACAGACCAGGCTGTGACCGCGGTTTACGTCGAGGAGGCGCCCCGCCTCGACGGCCGCCTCGACGAGGCGTTTTGGGACGACATCGAGCCTGTCACCTCGTTCACGCAGGTGTTCCCCGAGATCGGCGCCGACGCCACCGAGGCGACCGAGGTTCGCATCGCCTAC
>JBCDLV010000230.1:0-5627 GCA_038744895.1 Bacteroidota bacterium
CGTCGAGGACGAGCTTCTGGGAGAGGCGCCACGGCCCACGCCAGCGGGCGCCTTGGTCCGCCTCGTCACGCCGATGGACTCCGTCGCAGGACGGATCCGGGTGGCCCAGCTCACCGCCGGGTGGCCGTTCCGCCCCGAGGAAGCGAAGCCGTTCCGCCTCGACACCACGCGAACGCCTGCCTACGTCGCAGAGCTGGCGCAAGGGCTCATGGAGGGCGACCCGTGGCTGCAGTCGGCCGCGACCCTGGCCGACCGCTACGAGGCCGACGGCCGCATCCGAGACGCGCTCCTGACGCGCCGTGCCGTGGTGCAGGCTTTCCCATTCCTCCCGGAGGCGTGGAGTCATCTGGCTACGCTGGAGATGAACCGGATCCAGGCCGCCGGCCGCCAAGACCGGTTGCCCTACGTGGCGGGGCTCTTCCAGCAAGCGCTCGACCAGGACTCCACCCACGTACCCGCGCTCGCCATGCTCGGCGCGCTGGCGCTCCAGGCGGGCGACCGCAGCACCGCGATCCAGTTCCTCGAACGCGCCCAGTCCGAGGAGCCCGAGACCAAGCAGGTGCTCTACAACCTCAGCGGGGCCTACCTCATGGAGCGTCGGTTCCAGGAAGCCGAACAGCTGGCGGAGCAGCTCGTCACGCTGGAGCCAGACAACCCGCGGTACCAAGCTCTCCTGGAGGGCATCCGCCGCGACGCCGGGACCAGTTGATGCGCTTGGCAGCCATTCGCAGGCGCCAGCAGTGCCTGTCGGGAGGCCCGAACGGCCCGCTGGCGCCCGGTTGGACTCCGGAAGCCCCCGAGATTTGCCGGAAACGGAAGGTTGAGGTGTGAACCCAAGCCGCACGGCGCCGTAGTCTGTGCTGTCCGTCCCCCGACCCATGGCGTATTCCCAGGCCGAGTCCACTCAAACGTCGCGAGCGCCCCAGCGCCCGCGCCGTCACTCGCGCCCGGTGTTCCTGCGCCACACCGTCGACGGCGAGGAGAAGGTGACCCAGATCGGCGGTGGCGCACCGATCACGGTCCAGTCGATGACCACGAGCAAGACCCACAAGGTCGACGAGAGCCTCGCCGAGATCCGCCAGCTGGCGGAAGCCGGAGCCGACGTGGTCCGCGTGGCGGTGCCGCGCCCGGAGGACGCCGACGCCTTGTCGGCCATCGTCGCCGGGAGCCCCGTGCCCATCGTGGCGGACATCCACTTCAACCACAAGTACGCGCTGAAGGCGCTGGAGGCTGGGGTCGCGAAGGTCCGCATCAACCCCGGCAACATCGGCAAGCGCGAGTGGGAGAAGGCGGTACTCGACGCGGCCAAAGACCGAGGCGTACCCATCCGGATCGGCGTCAACGGCGGCTCGCTGGAGAAGGACATCATGGACAAGTACGGCTTCCCGCGCCCGGAGGCCCTGGTCGAGAGCGCCCTCCGCCACGTCGAGGTCTGCGACCAGGTCGGGTTCGAGGACGTCGTGATCTCGGTCAAGCACTCGGACGTGTTCTTTATGATCCAGAGCTACCGCCTGCTGGCGGAGCAGACCGACTTCCCGCTCCACCTGGGGGTGACGGAGTCGGGCAGCCTCAAGACCGGCCCCATCAAGTCGTCGATCGGCATCGGTAGCCTGCTGGCGGACGGCATCGGGGACACCATCCGTGTGTCGCTGGCCGCCGACTCGGTCAACGAGGTGAAGGTGGGCCACCAGATCCTCAAGTCGTTGCGCCTCGGTCGCCCTGGCGTCAACGTGATCGCGTGCCCGACCTGTGGCCGCCTCGCCGGCGACCTGTTCTCGGTCGTGGACGAGGTCGAGGAGGCCATCGCCAAACAAGGATTCGACAAGGACCTGAACGTGGCGCTGATGGGCTGCGCCGTCAACGGGCCCGGCGAGGCCGCTGGCGCCGACCTCGGCGTGAGCCTCGGACGCGGCCGGGCGCACATCTTCAAGCGCGGCGAGACCGTAGGCACGGTCGAGCAGGACGAGATCGCCGAGGCTGTGATCGACCTGATCGAGAACTGGGACGAGGAAGCGACAGAGTCCGGCGACGGCCACGCGTCCCACGCCCCCGCCAACCCGTCCGCGCCGAAGCCGGCGGGCCTCGCCGCCGCCCTGCCGCCGACTGCTGGCGCCAAGCCGGCCGCCGTAAAGCCCCCAGGCTCCCGACCGGCGGGCAAGACGCCGTCGCGGCCGCCGACGCTCCCGCCGCGCAGCTAAGCGCCAGCTGGCCGGTCGCCTGCTGGCGCCGGTGCCGCTGTCGTCGCAGCCTCCGCTGTCGTCGCAGCCTCCGCTGTCGTCGTAGCCGAGGAGCGGTACGCCAGCGGGCACGGGTACGTCCGCGGCGCCACGGGCCTCGACGCGGTCCGCGCACCAGAGGCCGCTGCACCGGGCTTCCCTGCGGGTGGGCAGAAGCGCTTCCGGTGGGACTCGTTCCCCTTGACGCGGGGCAGGGTAGGGACTATCCTGAGACAATTGTAAGCGCTTACACGCCTCGTTTCACACGTCCAGTCCCGGTGCCCGTCACGATCTACGACATTGCCGAGAGCGCGGAGGTCTCCATCGCCACGGTCTCCCGGGTGCTCAACCGGCACCCGCGCGTGTCCGACACCACGCGCCGGCGCGTGTTCGAGGTCGCCAGCAGGCTAGGCTATGAGCCCCACGCGAGCGCGCAGAGCCTGGCGCGCAAGAACACCCAGCTGATCTCGGCGGTCGTCCCGATGATGACGTCCGCGTTCTTCATGGAGGTGCTCCGGGGCGTCCAGGACCGTCTCGACGGGAGCGACTACGACCTGCTCGTCTACGCCAGCCGCACGATGGACCGTGTGGATGGACAGCTGGCGCGCGCCGTCCAGCGCGGCCGGTCGGATGGCCTGCTGCTCGTCTCGACGCCGCTATCGGAGGACCGCGCCGACGCGCTCGCGTCTAGCGACCAGCCCGTGGTTCTCGTCGATGCCTCCCACCCGGGGCTGGACTCGGTCACCGTGGACAACCGCCGCGGCGGTGCCACCGCGACGCAGCACCTGATCGAGCGCGGCCACCGGCGGATCGGCTTGCTGTTACCTGTCGAGGGGTCCGGGCCGGCGTGCCAGCGGCGTCTCGGCTACCTCGATGCGATGGAGGCGGCCGGCCTTCCTGTCGACGAGCGCCTGATCGTAACGGCCGACTGGGACCACGACCACCACGGCTACACGCGGTTCGCGGGCTACCGCGCCATGCAGACGCTCCTCTCGCGTGTCTCTGGGGACGAGCGCCCATCGGCCGTCTTCGCGGCAGCCGACGTCATGGCGCTGGGCGCGCTGCGCGCGGCACGAGAGGTCGGCATGGCGACGCCGGATGCGCTCGAAGTCGTGGGCTTCGACGACATCGAGCCGAGCGCGTACGCGGGCCTCACGACGCTTCGCCAGCCGATGGCTGCGATGGGCCGGCTCGCCACGGAACTGCTGCTGCGCCGCTTCGAGTCTCCGGACGCGCCTCCGCGCCAGGTGGTGTTCGCCCCCGAGTTGATCGTCCGAGAGACCACCGGAACCGTCGGCGAGGTGGCATGACGCGAGCGCTCCCCCTGCTGGCCCTGCTGGCGGCGGCTCTGACCGGAGCCGCCGCGCTGGCTGGATGCACGGCCGAGGCTGCGCCTCCCGACGCCTCTGTCGTGGTCGCTACCGTCGGCGACGGGACCGTCACGCTCGACGAGGTGGCCGAGGCGTACGGGCGTCTGGTCGTCAGCGGCGGGCTGGACGCGTCGCCCGAGGCGCTCGATGCCGTGGTCCAGTCGCTCGTCAGCCGCCGCCTCCTGATCGAGGACGCCCGCGCGGACGGAATCACGGACACCCCCGGCTACCAAGAGGCGCTCGCCCTGGCCGAGACCAAGGCCCTCGTGGATCGCTACGTCGCCGACGCCCTTCGCGACGAGCTGGCGGTCACCGAGGCCGACGAGCGTGAGGCGTTCGTCATGATGAACACGACCTACGACGCCAGGCACCTCTACGCCCGCGACGAGCAGGCGGCGGAGCGCCTGCGCCAGCGGCTGATGGCGGGGGAGACGTTCGAGGCCCTCGCGCGCGAGACCTTCGCCGATAGCCTGCTGGCGGCCACCGGAGGCCGCGTCGGGCCGTTCGGGCACGACGAGATGGATCCCGCGTTCGAGGCGGCCGCGTTCCGCCTGGAGGTCGGCGAGGTGTCGGAGCCGGTGCGCACGGCGACCGGGTGGTCGATCCTTCGCGTCGACGCCCGCGCCACCAACCCGCTCCTGACCGAGGACGACTTCGCTCGCAAGCGGGACCAGATCCGGCGCTACGTGTCCCGGCGCAAGCGGACCGAGGGGCGCTTCCGCCTCAGCCGAGAGATCCGTGACGAGCTGGCGCCCCAGTTCACCGATGCCTTCGACTGGCTCGTGGCGTTCGCCACAGGCGTTGCCCCTGGCCTCGATTCGGAAGCGCTTGCGGAGTGGCGGCGCCAGCCGCTCGTGGCCTTCGACTCGGACGTGCTCTCGGGGATGTGGACTGTCGGCGAGGTGGAGGACCGGGCGGCGTCCATGACCGAGCGCCAGCGGGCAGCCGTCCAGGACGCAGCTACGCTGCGCGACTTCATCGAAGGGCTCCTCGTGCGTGAGGAACTGGCCGCCCGCGCCCGCGACGCGAGCCTCGACGGTCCCGCGGTTCAGTTCAGCGTCGAGCGCCAGATGGACGACTGGGTGTTCGAGGAGGCCAAGCGGCGCCTGCGTCTCGACGTGACCGTCCCGGAGGATTCGCTCGTCGCCCACTACGAGGCGCATGCGGCCGACTACGTCACACCGGAGCGCGTCCGCGCCCGGGAGATCCTCGTCGCCACCCGGGCGGAGGCGGATGCCCTGCGCCAGCAGATCGTAGACGGCGCCGACGTTGGCCTGCTGGCGCGCGAGCACTCATTGCGCCCTGGCGCCGCGACGGCCGACGGTGACCTCGGGCCGGTGTCGCGCGCCCAGTTGGGCCGGTTGGCGACGCCTGTCTTCGACGCGACGCCCGGTGCCCTGGTGGGGCCCGTCGAGGTGGCGGGCCGCTATGCCCTCGTCGAGCGAGGCGAGACCCTGCCGCCGCGCCCGATGACCTACGTCGAGGCGCGCCCCCTCGTCCGCGAGGCGCTCGACGCGTCCTTCGCCCAGCGCCAGCTGGCGAGCACCGTGTCCAGCCTTCGTGACCGCTTCTCGGTTCGCGTCGACCACGACGCGCTCGCGCCATTGCTCCTGGCCAACCGCTAGCCGATCCGTGTCCAGTGACTGCTGCCTCCAGAATCAACGTCCTCTCTCCCTCTGAGCAGGAGGTTCAGACTCGTATGTCCATGTCTACTCCGTCCGACACACGTTCCCAGACGCCTCGCGGTCTGTGGTCTGCCGTTCGCGGCTCCCTCGTCCTGCTCCTGCTGGCGCTCGCCAGCGGGCCGGCGATGGCCCAGACGACGGGCCAGCTCTCCGGCGTCATCCGCGATGCCCAAAGTGGAGAGACGATCATCGGCGCCAGCGTGCGCGTCGACGGGACCACCCAGGGCGCCTCGACCAACATCGACGGCGAGTACCGGATCATCGGCGTCCGCCCGGGGACATACACGCTGATCGCCTCCTACATCGGCTACGCGCCGACGCGCGTCGAGGGCGTCCGCGTCAATGTGGACCTAACC
>JBCDLV010000231.1:0-5605 GCA_038744895.1 Bacteroidota bacterium
CGCTGGCGCCAGCAGCGCTGCGACGGCGGGCTCAGCAACGGCCCTGACTTCTACTACCCAGTCGTTGAGGCGCGGCAACAAGAACAGGAGCGCGTCTTCTCCCACCTGCGCCAGCTGGCGCACGGCGGCCTCGCGCACGTGACCATTCGGGTGGAACGAGGCGATGCCGACGTATGCGACTCGCTCCGCCCCCGCTGGCGCCCGGCGGAGCATCTGCTTCGGTGTCATGTCCAGCCAGGGATGGCCGTAGCCGGCCCACTCGGAGATCCGCCGCGCCGCGGCTTCTAGCGCGGGGTAGTCGCCTGCTGGCACATCACGGAGCGCCTGGGTGATGACAGCCGCCGCCGCTTGTCCGACCTCTCCGCCCTCTGCCATGGGCTCCAGCACGTCCGTCAGCATCTCCGGGAGGTCATCGGCCCCAGCCAGGCGTCCGATTTCCCGGAGCAGCGCCAGCCGGGCGTCGGCGCCCCACCGAGGGCGGCGGGTGGCGCGGAGCTGGCGGAGGAGATCGTCGAGAGCAGAAGACACGCCGAAGGCTACGGCATCGCAGCTACGGCATCGCAAACGGGCCGAACGTCTACGGCCGGTCGCGGCGAGGCGCTCCGGCGGGGTATCGGGCCCGCTGGCGGAGCGCGCATGTCGGGCCTCGGTCGCCAGCGGGGGAGCGGCTCCGGTCTATCCTGCGGTCATGGAGACCGACCCTGCCCCGACGCCCTCGACGCCTGATCGGAAGGCATTCTGGTGGGGTCCGATTCTGCTGGGGCTGACCTACGGACTCGTCGCGCGATTCCTGTTTGGGTTCGAGCCCCTGGAGTTTGCCATGGCGGTGATGACGCTCTCGTTCATCATCCTGGTCCCGGGCGTCATCGGCGCGCTGACCGTGCTGTGGTGGCAGCCGGAGCCGCGCTGGTGGCTCGCCCTCTTCCTTCCCTGGGTTCCCTCACTCCTCCTACTCGCGACAACGTTCGCGCTTCTGTGGGAAGGCCTGATCTGCATCGTTGTATGGCTTCCGATGGCGCTTCTGTGCGCGTCCATCGGCGGAGTCATCGGCAAGCTGCTGCGTCGGTCGAGCCGCGGGCCGGCGACGCTGGTGTTGGCCGCGCTTCCCATCGTGGTCGCGCCGATCGAAACTCAGTTCGAGGACCCGGTCCACGTCCGGACTGTCCACGATGCGATCGTGATCGAGGCGGACGCAGCAGACGTCTGGGAAGAGATCCGCGAGGTCCCGCCGATCCGGCCGGAGGAATTGGGCGACTCGTTCGCCTACAGGATCGGCTTCCCGCGGCCCATCGAGGCCCGGCTGGAGGGCGAGGGCGTCGGGTCGGTGCGCTACGCCACGTTCGAGGGAGGTGTGACGTTCATCGAGCGCGTGACCGAGTGGGAGGAGGACGAGTCGCTCGCGTTCACGATCGACGCGAGCGCGGTGCCTTCGACCACGTTCGACGAGCACGTCGCTGTCGGGGGGCGGTACTTCGACGTGCTCAACGGCCGCTACGAGATCGAGCCTGTGGCGCCGGGCAGGGTCGTCCTCCACCTGACAAGCGAACAGCGCCTCGGCACGCGGTTCAACGGCTACACCCAGTTGTGGACCGACCGCTTCATGGGCGACATCCAGGAAACCATCTTGGAGGTGGTCAAGGCGCGGGCGGAGGCGCGGTAGCAGACGTCACAGCGTTGGTGCCCGCTGGCGCGCGTGCGTGGGCGTCGCCAGCGGACGAGCAGGCGCCAGCGGGGTGTCGCCGTGCGATCTTGGCGCTTCCTTCTGACCGACCCATGACCCTCGACCTGACTGGCAAGACCGTCCTCGTGACCGGTGGCACCCGTGGCATCGGCCGCGCCATCGTAGACGCTGCGCTGGCGGCGGGCGCCAACGTGGCGTTCACGTACCGCTCGTCGTCCGACACCGCCGATGCGATCGTCGCCGAGGCCGGGACCGACCGTGCCCTCGCCATCCAGGCCGACGCCGCCAGCGGGGACGATGCCCAAGCCACGGTCGAAGCGGTGACAGCCAAGTGGGGCCAGATCGACGGACTCGTGGTCAATGCCGGCATCACGCGCGACGGCCTCATGATCCGGATGGGTGCCGACGCGTGGCAGGCCGTCATCGACACCAACCTGACCGGGGCGTTCCACGTGGCCAAGGCGGCGTACCGGCCCATGATGCGCCAGCGGAGCGGCAGCATCGTGACGGTCTCGTCGGTGGTGGGCGTGATGGGCAACGCGGGGCAGGCCAACTACGCGGCCTCCAAGGCCGGGCTGATCGGGTTCACGAAGTCGCTGGCGCGTGAGCTCGGCGGTCGGGGCGTCCGCGCGAACGTGGTGGCACCGGGCTACATCGAGACCGACATGACGGCCGACCTCGGCGACGCGGCGGCGGACGGCCTCAAAGGCCAGATCCCGCTCGGTCGCCTCGGCCAACCGGACGACATCGCGTCAGCGGTTCTCTTCTTGCTCTCCGACGCCAGCCGGTACGTCACCGGGCACGTGCTGCACGTCGACGGCGGCATGGCGATGTAGCGAGAGAGGCTGGCGCAGGCTGGCACGCCAGGCTCTCTCGCGCCTCGAGTCAGCGCCGCTCGGCGTGGATCGCGCCGACGGCGTCGATATCGGCACCTGGCGTCGAGCCGCCGGTCCCGCCCTGCGCGCGGACATCCGTGAGCCGGACGAACCGGTACTGTGCCCCCTGTGCTCCACGTCCGTCGATGTCGAGCAGGGCCGAGGATCCTTCGACCTGGCCGAGTGAGACGTATCGCTGCCCGTCGGTCGAGATCTCGACGGTGGTGGCTTCTACGTCAGGTCCGATCTCGAAGATGGCGATGTCGTCACCGGGGCCGTCGTAGAGGGTGTTGTTGGTGAACTCGAACACTGCCACGCCGCCGGGCGTAAGCGTGACGTAGCACTCGTCGCCTTCGCGGCAGCCGGTCTCGTAGTCCGGCGGGCCGACGGCCTGCCAGGGATCCGAGTAGGCAGCGCTGAGGGTCTGGGTCGGGTCGAACCGGTCGACGCGGTCAGCGAAGGCGACGGCGCCGAGGGCGAACTGGACCGACTGGCCTTGGGATGTCTCGTAGGCACGTGGTGTGTCGTCGGTGGCCGGGAGCGGCCGGCCGGTTGCGTCGCCGACGGCGTCGCGGGCCATTTGCTCGACTTGGGAACAGCCAGCGAAGGTCAGGAGAGCAACGGCAAAAAGGAGCGGGCGCATCATGGAGGAGGGGGGGATGTAACCTCCCTACGGAAAACCGGCGGGTCGGCCGCCATGGACATCGCCAGCGGGAGAACTCGGGCATGGACCGCGAGACGTCGGCGGCCATCGACGATATGATCGACGTCCGCGATGCCGTGGCGACGTAGTGCGATCGCATCAGGCCGAGGGCGAGCGCTGCGGATAGTCTGGCAGGGCTCGTCTCAGATGCTCATGCGCTCCGCTCTTCTCCTCGTCCTACTGGCGACCTCTGCCGGCGCGCAGGTCGCGTCTCCAGACCGCGCACGCGTTCCGACGGCAGGGGACGGCGTGCTGCTGGTCCTCGTGACGGCCGGGGCGGGGCTCGCGTCTGGCTACGTCATCGGCCCGTACGCTCCAGCACCGATGGCCGCTGCTCTGTTCGGGACGAGTGCAGCGATTGGCCTTCGGCCTACGGTTCCTGGCTTCGCACTCGACGCGACGGTCGGATTTGGAGCCGGTGCGATCACGACGGTGATGTACCGGGAGATGGTGGGTACAGACGGGTGGAGAGACCTGGAGGCGGCTCTGGTAGGGAGCGGCGTCGGGATCCTCGCAGCGACTACGGTGCACGTCCTTCGCCTACGGTGGCTCCGGTCGGATCGCGTCGGGATTACGCCTGTCCCGCTGGCGGCACTGACGGGCGCCGGCATTCGCCTCACCGTTGTCCTCTGAGCGGCCGCCAGCGGGAGAACTCCAGCGGAAGTCGCTGGGCGAAGGCACGGGGAATCTCCGACGTGCGTACCCTGATCTAGCGCGGACGTGCCGCGCCCGCGCCAGCGGACCCCGCTGGCGTGCCTGCGACGCCGGTCGGGAGTGACGAGAGTGACCCGGGCGGCCCCACTCCCTCCTCCCCCCACCGATGGCGTTCAAAGCCTCTTTCGACTTTACCCAGAAGGCCCAAAACGAGGCCAAGGCGGAGCGCAAGCTCCAGACCCCCTTCGACGAACCCGACGCCGACCGCGAGGATGCGGCGGTCACGGACCTCCCCGAGACCCTCCAGCAAGGCGTCGACGCCCTCGGGTGGCCGTCGCTGATGCCGGTCCAGGCACAGGCCATTCCGTACATCCTCGACGGCCGTGACCTCATCGTGCAGTCGCGGACGGGCTCGGGCAAGACCGGCGCGTTTCTGCTGCCGCTCCTCGACAAGCTCGACCCGAACGAGAAGCACACGCAGGCCCTCGTGCTCTGCCCGACGCGCGAACTCGCGAGCCAGATCCACGCCGAGTTCGAGCGTATGAACGGCGGCCTGCCCGAGGGCGAGCGCCTCGACGCGATCCCCGTCTACGGCGGCGTCGGCTACGGACCGCAGATCGACGCGTTCAAGCGGGGCGTCCAACTCGTCGTCGGTACGCCCGGCCGTGTGCTCGACCACCTGTCGCGCGGCTCGCTCAAGCTGGATCGCCTGCGGACCATCATCCTGGACGAGGCCGACGAGATGCTCTCGATGGGCTTCTTCCCAGACATGATCAAGGTGCGCCGGTACCTGCCGCGTGAGCGTGACTCGTACATGTTCTCGGCCACGATGCCCTTCCAGGTGCAGCGGATCGGCAAGGAGTTCCTGACCGACCCCGTGTTCCTGGCGACTGCTGGCGGCCAGATCCACGTCGAGCAGATGGCCCACCGAGCTTATCAGGTGGCCCCGATGGACAAGGACCGCACGCTGGCGGCGCTGATCGAGTGGGAGAACCCCACCTCCGCGATCATCTTCGCCAACACGCGGCGCGAGGTCGAGTACCTGGCCACGTTCCTCAACAACTACGGCTACAACGCGGCCGGCATCTCCTCGGACCTCACGCAGAAGGCGCGGGAGAAGACCATGAAGCGGCTCCGCGAGGGCAAGATCCGGTTCCTGGTGGCCACCGACGTGGCCGCGCGCGGCATCGACGTCGAGGACCTGAGCCACGTGTTCCAGTACGACATCCCGCAGGACCGCGAGTACTACGTCCACCGCTCGGGCCGGACGGCGCGTGCGGGCAAGGCGGGCGTCTCGATCGCCATCACGACGGCGACCGACATGCCGACGCTCCGCCAGATCGCGCGCAAGTACGACATCCCGCTCGAAGAGCGCGAGATGCCCACCGAGGAGGAACTCGCGAGCCGCGTCGGCCAGCGGCTGACGAACCTCCTGGAGGACCGCCTCCGCGGACGCTCCAACCTGGAGCGCGAGCGCCAGCAGCGCTTCCTGGCCGTCGCGCGCCAGCTGGTGGAGGAGGGCGAGCCCGAGGTGCTGGCGATGCTCCTCGACGAGGCCTACCAGGACAGCCTCCACGACACGCCGGTCGGCCCGGCCATGGACGACTCCGAGAGCGAGTTCGACGTCCAGCAGCGCGAGGCCCGCGAGCGCCGCGACGGCGGGCGAGGGCGCCGCCGACGCGACGACGACGA
>JBCDLV010000232.1:0-5598 GCA_038744895.1 Bacteroidota bacterium
GACGCTCCTCGTGCGCCGTCTCGAAGAGCCACCGTAGCTCCTGCTCGTCCCGCAGCGCTGAGACAACCTCCTTGGTCACGTCCAGCGGCGACGCCTCGGCGGTCTCATCCGCAAGCGCATCTAGGTCCTGCTGGCGGTAACGCAAATCCGGCTCCGCGACGATGAGGGGAGGGTCCAGCGTGCCATAGTGAAACGCGACCCGCCCCACGTTCAGGAGGTAGCACGACGGCTCGACGTGGCGGTCGGGGAAGATCTGCGAGCCGTCCGTCGCGACCACGGTGACCGTCGCCGGCCGAGGCCCGCTGGCGACGGAGACATCCGGCTTCGACAGCGGCAGCGCCCGGAGAGGACCGCGCCGCTGAGCCTCGGCCTGCTGGCGGAGCGCCTGCCAGTGCGGCGCGCAGTCGCCGAGGGCTGCGACCGCGAGCGCCAGCCGGTAACGGTGCTCCCGGTCCGCGTCGATCCGTGACGCTGCGAAGTCGGAGATCTGGCGGGCGAGTCGAGCGAAATCCAGCATCGTCCGAAGCTACTCGGGGCCGGTGTCAGCCGAGCGACGGCGGAAGCTCGACCTGGACCAGTGCGCACGCGAGGTCCTGCCCGAGGCCCCGCTTCAGGATGGGGAACACCTGCGCCGTCGCCACGGCGAGCGCCAGTTCCACGCGAACCGACTCTCCGAACCAGTCCCGGACCGCGTCCGTCGCCTCCCGAGCCTCCTCCCGGCTGGCGACGGCACGTCCAAACCGGAGCGCCAGCTGTTGTCCGTCGTCCAGCGCCGCGGGGTCGTCGGCGAGTGCATCGCGCAGCAACGTCGGCGCGACCCCATCCGCCAGCGCCTGGTTGACGACGATCTGGACGCAGGTGCCGCAGTCCTGAACCTGTGTCGCCGAGAGCCTCGCCAGGTGCCAGATGTCAGCCGGGGTCTCGCGTCGGTGCTGCGCCAGCGGAGCGAAGGCTGCGAACTTCAGCAAGGCCGCGCCCGACACATCACCGATGCTGCGCAAGTAGTCGAGGGGCACGCCCAGATCGGCTTCCTGGCGAGCGATGGAGCGAGCGAGAAGAGCATTCATCAGCGTAAGGGGAGCCGCCTGTGGGTGTGTGGCCGTCACATGATCTCGACGCACGTCGCCAGCAGGCCGCTCTGCACGTGGTCGGCTGGAAGATGCTCGCTGGCGGAGGACGTGCGCCAGCCTGAACATCCAGCGCACGCCGGGTACCTTCGACTCCTGCTCGCTTCTGCTTTCTTGGCTAGCCTCTACGTCCACGTTCCGTTCTGCTCCACGCGCTGCGTCTACTGTGACTTCTACCTCACGACGACGCGACGCGCCGAGGGGCCGTTCGTGCGGGCCATCGCCCGCGAGGCCGAGATGCTCGGTGCCGAGTTCCGCGACCGGGCACCGCTCCGCACGATCTACCTCGGCGGAGGTACGCCGTCGCTGCTGTCGCCCGGTGCACTCGCCGCGATCATCGGAGCTGCGCACGACCATTTCGACACGGCGGGCGTTGTCGAGGTCACCGTCGAGGCCAACCCGGAGGACCTCGCCGGTCTGGATGGACGGGACTGGCTCAGAGCCGCGCGCCAGCTGGGCGTGACGCGCCTGTCTCTGGGCGTGCAGTCGTTCTTCGACGAGGACCTGGCGTTTCTCGGCCGTGCTCACGATGCAGACCAGGCGATGCGAGGGGCCGAAGCGGCCATCTCGGAGATCGGCGAGGTGTCCATCGACCTCATCTTCGGGATCCCCAACCAGCCGTTCGAGCATTGGGGCGCCAACCTCCAACGGGCGGTTCGCCTCGGCGCGTCGCATGTCTCGGCGTACAGCCTGACCGTCGAGGAGAAGACCGCTCTTCACAAGATGGTGGCCTTGGGGCGCGTCGTTCCGGAGGGAGACGACCTTCTCCGGGATCGCTACCACTTCACGCACGACTACCTCTGCGAGCACGGGTTCGAGCATTACGAGGTCTCGTCGTTCGCTCAGCCCGGATTCCGCAGCCAGCACAACCAGGGATACTGGACGCACCAGACGGCCATCGGGCTCGGGCCGAGCGCCCATTCCTTCTGGCGCGAGACGCGGAGCCGCGGCTGGCGCTGGGCCGATCTCGCACACCTGGCCCGTTGGCAAGCCCTCTTGGATGCCGGAGAGCAACCACTCGACTGGCGAGAATCGATCGGACCCGACGAGCTCGCCGATGAGGCCGTGCTCCTCGGGCTGCGCCGGCTGGTCGAGGGCCTGGACGTGGACGCCCTCGCGCGCGACTACGGAGTCGACATTCTCCACGACCGCCGTGCAGAGCTCTCTGCCCTGGAGGCCACCGGGCTCGTCGAGGTCACCTCTTCGCGGGTCCGCCTGACCGTGGAGGGCGCCACGGTCGCAGACGGCGTCGCTCTGCGACTCGTCGGGTAGCTTCGGGTCGTCTCCCCGAGCCTCATGCGCCTGCTTCCCCTTCTCGCCCTCGTCTTCGTCGTGGCCTGCTCTGACCCGTCTCCCGCCGAGGACCGCCAGCCAGAGGACGAGGGCATCCCGTTCCGCATCGACGGATCACTTTCGTTCGTTAGGGGTGCCGACACCCTTCGCACCATCGCCATCGAGATCGCGGACACGGACTCGTCGCGCGCACGCGGCCTGATGCAGCGAACGACAATCCCTGAGGACACCGGGATGCTGTTCGTGTTTGCGGCTGAGGAACCACAGGCGTTCTACATGATGAACACGCCTCGCTCGCTCGATATCCAGTTTTACGACGCCGACTCGACGCTTTTGAACATCGCGGAGAACACGCAGCCGTTCTCACTCGACAACATCTATTCGGACGGTCCCGCCCAGTTTGTCGTAGAGGTCACCGCCGGGTATTCCCGGCAGGTCGGGCTCGTGCCCGGTGACCGCGTCACGTGGACTCGCGAGATCCCCTAGGTCGATTTCTCCACGACCCGATCAGGAGGGTCCGGAGACCTCTGTGAATCGATGCCAAAGTGGGATTCGAGGGGCACAAATCTCCTCGGGAAGAGGTTACTTCGGCCAGGTGAAAGACGTGCCGTCCCACGTCCACCGACTTAGCCCGCCAGCCCCGTAAGGCTGGCGGGCTTTCGTTTGGGGCCCCTACAGGCTGAACGACTCGCCACACGCGCACGTCCGCGTAGCCATGGGGTTGTCGAAGTGGAAGCCTTTCCCGTCCAGCCCATCGGTGAAGTCGAGGGTCGTGCCCTCGACGGTGACCAGCGACCGCGGATCGAGCACGAGTCGCAGCCCGTCCACGTCCAGGGTCTCGTCAGAGGCGCTGACGGCCGTGTCCCATCCCAGATCGTAGGTGAGGCCGGAACACCCTCCCGGTACGACAGCCACTCGGAGGAACGTGCTGGCGAGGTCGACTCCATCGCTCGATGCGACGGTCGCCAGCCGGGCCCGGGCCCGGTCTGTGATGGCGAATGGGGCGGCATCTGTCATGGGAACAATCGGTGTCGTGACTGCGAATTGGACGCAATTCACTGCCCGTTGGGGCAGATCGAGTAGCGGATCAAGAACTTCGCGACCTGCTCCTCGGTTCGCCAGCAGGTGCGCGCTGAGAGAGGAACCATACGAGGATCGGTTAGCCGTGATTTCGGGGAACAGCCCCTCACTGGTCAGGTTCGCCCACCAACAACGCTCTATCCAATGCCAACCTACACCGAACACGATTTCTTCGAGGACGTCGCCGAGGAGGGCTACAAGTACGGCTTCACGACGGATGTCGAGTCCGAGCGTGCGCCCAAGGGGCTCTCTGAAGATATCGTCCGCTACATCTCGGCGAAGAAGGAGGAACCCGAGTGGCTCCTCGAGTACCGCCTCAAGGCGCTGCGCCACTTCTTCAAGCTGCTCGACGAGGGCAAAGAACCCAATTGGGCCCACCTTCAAGTCCCCGCCGTCGACTACCAGGATGCGTATTACTACGCGGCCCCTGGTAAGAAGGCGAAGTACGATTCTCTGGACGACGTCCCGGAGGAGATCCTCGCTGACTTCGAGAAGCTGGGCATCCCGCTCCGGGAGCAGGCCAAGCTGGCCGGTGTCGCCGTAGACGCGGTGATGGACTCGGTGAGCGTGGCCACCACCTTCAAGGAGGAGCTCGCCAAGGAGGGCATCATCTTCTGCTCGTTCTCAGAGGCGGTGCAGAACCACCCGGATCTCGTCCGCGAGAACATGGGCAAGGTGATCCCCTACACGGACAACCTGTACGCCGCACTCAACTCCGCGGTGTTCTCGGATGGGAGCTTCTGCTACATCCCGAAGGGCGTCCGCTGCCCGATGGAGCTGTCGACCTACTTCCGCATCAACGAGGCCAACACGGGCCAGTTCGAGCGGACCCTTCTGATTTGCGACGAGGGAGGCTACGTCTCCTACATGGAGGGCTGCACGGCGCCGATGCGTGAGGAGTATCAGCTGCATGCTGCGATCGTCGAGATCGTCGCCCACGACGACGCCGAGGTCAAGTACTCCACCATCCAGAACTGGTACCCTGGCTCGGCAGAGGGCAAGGGCGGGGTGTACAACTTCGTGACCAAGCGGGCCATGTGCTCAGGTCGCAACTCCAAGGTCACATGGACGCAGTTGGAGACCGGCTCGGCGATCACATGGAAGTACCCTTCGTGCATCCTGAAGGGCGACGGGTCCGTCGGCGAGTTCTACTCGGTGGCCTTCACCAAGGACTACCAGCAAGCCGACACGGGGACGAAGATGATCCACCTCGGCAAGAACACCAAGAGCACCATCATCTCGAAGGGGATCTCGGCTGGTCAGTCCAACAACTCCTACCGTGGGCTGGTGAAGGTGACCAAGAAGGCTGAGAACGCACGCAACTTCTCGCAGTGCGACTCCCTCTTGATCGGCGATCAGTGTGGCGCGCACACCTTCCCGTACATCGAGATCAACAACGACACCGCCCAGGTGGAACACGAGGCCACGACATCGAAGGTCGGCGAGGACCAGATGTTCTACTGCCAGGCGCGCGGCATCTCGGAACAGGACGCCCTCAACCTCATCGTGAACGGCTACGCGAAGGAGATCATCGCGTTGCTGCCGATGGAGTTCGCCGTGGAGGCCCAGAAGCTGCTCTCCGTGCAACTCGAAGGAAGCGTCGGGTAGCGACCGCATCAGACGCCAGCGGGGACCGGATGCTGGCGCCCATCTCTTGACTCACCGCTCGGCCATCTCTCTTTGGCCCACACCCAGACCATGCCTCTTCTCTCCATCCAGAACCTCCACGCCTCCGTCGAGGAGCACGAGATCCTCCGAGGGCTTTCCCTCGACATCGAGCCTGGAGAGGTTCACGCCATCATGGGACCCAACGGGTCCGGCAAGTCCACCCTCGCGTCTGTTCTCGCAGGCCGCGAGGACTACGAAGTGTCCGAAGGCTCCGTCACCTTCGACGGCGAGGACCTGCTGGAAATGGATCCCGAGGAACGGACTCGTGAAGGGCTGTTCCTGGCGTTCCAGTACCCCGTCGAGCTTCCGGGCGTGAGCACGCACCAGTTCCTCCGCACGGCGGTCAACGCGGTCCGCGAGCACCGCCAGCAGGAGGAGTTGTCCGTGGGCGACTTCATCAAGCTGATGCGTGAGAAGGCTGAGTTCGTCA
>JBCDLV010000233.1:0-5588 GCA_038744895.1 Bacteroidota bacterium
CACACTTCTTCTCGCGCTCGCCCTCACCCCCACGCCCTCGCTGACCGCAGCGCCAGCAGGGGCCGTCACCCTCGACGGCGTCCTCGACGAGGCCACCTGGGCGGAGGCGGAGATGGCCACCGGGTTCATTCAGTTCGAGCCGAACGAGGGCGTGCCGGCTTCCGAGCGCACGGAGGTGCGTGTGCTCCGAGGTGAGAATGCCCTTCTCGTAGGCGCGCGGATGTGGTCCGAGGGGGAGATCCGCACGCCACTCAGCCGCCGCGACGACGATGGCGACGCGGATGTTTTCCTGGTGGCCATCGACAGCTACAACGACGGCCGTACGGCCTACGCGTTCGGCGTCACCGCCGCTGGCGTCCAGTTCGACGCGCTCCTCGAAGGCGACGACGACGACGAGTCGTGGGACGCGGTGTGGGAGTCCTCGGTCCGCGTCGGTCCCGACGGATGGACGGCTGAGCTTCGCATCCCGTACTCTCAGCTCCGCTTTGCTGAAGGCCAGGACACGTGGGGGATCAACTTCCAGCGTGTCATGCCAGCCCGTGGCGAAGAGGTCTACTGGGCCCCGGTGACCCGCGCCGAGCTGCAAGCTGGGATCGTACAACTGTTCGGGCGTCTGAACGGACTGTCGGGGATTAAGCCGAGCCCCGTTCTCCAGGCCACGCCGTACACGCTCGCAGGCGGGTCTCGGCGGGAGAGCGATGTGGTGCCCGGGACCGGATCAGCCGGATTCGACGGGGATGTTGGCGTAGACGTCAAGGTGGGTCTCGCCTCCAACGCGGTCCTCGATCTGACGGTCAACCCCGACTTCGGGCAGGTCGAGGCGGACCCTGCGGAGCTCAACCTGGGTCCCTTCGAGCTCATCTTCGACGAGCGACGCCCCTTCTTCGTCGAGGGCACGCAGATCTTCGACCTGACTGTCGGCGGCGGCCGCGACGGCGCCCTCCTCTACACCCGCCGGATCGGGGCCGACGCGCCCATCATCGCGGCTACCAAGCTGAGCGGGCGAACGCCAGCGGGCTTGTCGTACGGCGGGCTGGCGGCAGCGACGGGCGACAACTTCGACCCCAATCGCTTCTACGCAGCGTCACGGGTCCGCCAGGAGTTGTCCGGCCAGAGCTACGTCGGCGCCGGGCTGACGGCCTTCTCGCGCTTGTCCACGGACACGAGCCCTAGCGTGACGTCGATCGCCGGCGCGGCCGACTGGGACCTCCGGTTCGCCGACGAGTCGTGGCAGTTCGAGGGCACGGCGGCGGGTACGGCGCGCTCCGCTGGCGACGATTCCCAAGTGGGCGGCGCGCTGTACGTCGGCCTCGACAAGGTATCGGGCTACCTCACGCCGGGCTTCGGACTCCGCGTCTTCACGGAGGACTTTCAGCTCAACGACGTGGGACGGTTTCGGCGCACGGACATTTTCCGCCTGGTCGGAGGCTCCAGCTACCTCTGGAATCGCGGTCAGCCGGTCGGCCCGTTTCGGCGCGTGCGGACGGCCGGATTCGGCGGGCAGTCGTGGGCGCTCTCCACTGGGCAGAGCCTCGGGTTGGGCATTTTCTCGTTCAACCAACTCGAACTCGGCTTTCAGGAGATCGACCTCTCCGCCGAGGTAGGCGGGATCGGCGGCGTAGACATCTTCGAGTCGCGAGGCCTCGGTCCGGTCGAGAACGTTCCTGGCGTTTCTGCACGCGTCGGCTACGACAGCGACTCGCGGCGGCAACTCCAGTGGGGCCTGCGCCTCCGAGGCGGTGCCGATGCTCAGGGAGCGCGGACGCTCGGCGTCGGTGCCCAGCTCGAGTGGATCGTGAACGATGGCCTCTCTGTTCAGGTGGAGGGCGGCCTCTCGCAGGCCGACAACGAGCGTGCCTGGGCCGCCAACGAGTCGTTCTTCCGCACCGCCAGCGGGTTCCAGATCGGAGCGACCGACGGAGCACCCGACGCATTCGATGACTCCACCCTGCTTCCATTCGAGACCGACGGGGCCGTGTTCGACGGCCTCGCAACCTACTCCGCCCCGCTGGCGGTCGACGGCGAGGCGTACTACCTGCCCGTCTTTGGTGCCCGCGACACGCGAGAGGTCAACATCGCGACTCGGGCGCAGGTGATCTTCGGCCCCACCCTGTCGCTGCAGATGTTCGGGCAGGTATTCGCTGCCAGGGGTCAGTTCCGCGACTTCTCCCTTCTCACCGCCCCGGACGATCTCCGCCCGTTCGGCGAGTACCCTAAGCGGCGCGACTTCTCGCTGGCGTCCTTCAACGCCAACGCGGTTCTGCGATGGGAGTACAGACCGGGCTCTGCGCTGTTTGTGGTGTGGAGCCAGGGTCGCGACGACGCGCTGTTCGAGGACCGTTTCCGCGCGGGAGCACCTTCGTCCCCGTTCGAGACCGACTCCGGGCGGCAGCTGCTGGACACGTTCGACGCCTTCCCGACAGACGTCGTCCTGGTGAAGCTGAGCTACCTCATCATGCGCTAGACCCGCTGGCGCTCGCCAGCGGTGCCCGTTGTATCTGCCGCGATTCATCCAGGCGCCAGCGGGGTACCGAACAGGCCGTCCCCTGCTGGTAGCGGAGTACCGTGTCCGACACAGTGCGTCCGTTGAAATCGGTCACGACGGCACCAACGCGGACGGAGGTTGTCCGTGAACCGACGTCAGGAGCCTCTAGCCCTCGATTTCGGTGACGAGTTGGATCTCGCGGAGCACGCCCTGCACGCGGAAGCAGTCGAAGAAGTCCCCCTGGAAGACGCAATCTTTCCCCCTCGTGTGGACGGTCCAGGCGTGCCGCTCGGCCTGGTGCGCTGAGCAGCCGGTGGCCTTGACGAGTTGAACGATGACCTCGTCGAAGGTGTGGATGTCGTCGTCGTACAGGATGACGCGCCACGGCGTCTGCACGGCGTCGTCGGTGATCTCCTCGACGACCGGCGCGACGTCTATCTCTGGCGCCGCGGGCCCAGCTGCCTGCACCGGCCTCATGCTACGCGGGATCGGCCTGGGAGAGGACCAGCGCAAGGATCTCGACATCTTCCGTGACCGGGTTGGCGAGCAGCTTTTCGCTGGCTTGGCGTACGGCTACCTCGGCCGACTGTTCGTCGGGCGCATCCACCTGGAGCTCGAAGAACTTTCCAGTCCGCACGTCTTCGATGGACGGCATCCCGAGGTCATGGAGCGCGCGTCGGATTGCCTTCCCTTGGGGGTCCAGAATCGATGGCCGGAGGGTAACGCGAACGTGTGCGGTGTACATGGTCAAGAGAGGAAGCGCCAGAAGCTACGAGTCTGGAGGAGCGTCCTCTCCGTCCAAGTCCGCGTCGTAGGTCGCAACGCGGAATGCCCAGGAAAGGGCCCGGCCGATACCCCAACCGAGATACACGATGGCGGACGCCAGCAGGCCCTCTTCCTGGAACACGACCCCGAGCAAGACCGCCAGAGCGAACAGCAGAAACCGATTCCGATACCGTCGGAGGTTCTGCGGGTTCGGGTGCGGAAGCGCAGGGAAGGACACTGGCGCCACCATCAACGTCGACAGCGCGACGACGAGCGTGATAAGAACCGACAGCTGCGGACGCGCCAGCACGTCGAACCAGGGCCGGTCCACGAACGTGAGGATGAACACCACCACCGTTCCAGCTTGGGCCGGAATGGGCAGGCCCGAGAACTCGGCGGACTTCTCCTCGGTGTCGGCGGCTGCATTGAATCTCGCGAGACGGACCGCGCCGAACAGGGCGGGAAGGCTGGCGAGGAGTCCGCCCCACATCGGCCCGAGTTGGTCGAGGCCAAACTGGTAGAGAAGGAAGCTCGGCGCCACGCCGAACGACACGACATCGCTGAGAGAGTCCAGCTCGACCCCGAACTCTCCGGACGCCCCCACCAGGCGCGCCATCATACCGTCGAGCAGGTCGAAAAACGCTGCCAGCACCACCAGCCACGCTGCAGCCTCCAGGTTACCCGCTGCCGTCTGAATCAGCGAGAAGAACCCGGAGAGCAGGTTCATCAGCGTAAAAAAGTTGGGTACCGCTGCGCGCGCTCGTGCGCCGGACCTGCTGCCAGCTGCGCGGCGGGCCCGGAGAACCGGCCCTCGCCGGCGCGGTCGGGCGGTCTCGCTCATGTCGCTTCCTGCCACTGTCGAGACAGACCGCCGCATCTCCAGGTACCGATCTGGCGATGCCCGAGCATGCCACGTGCCGCAAGGTCCTCCACCCGTGAATCGCGAGGACCGCTGACTCTCGCCAGCTGGCGAGCAGCACACGGCGAGGATGTGTGAGCGATCGGTGGGATGGAGCGTGCGCGCATGGCCGAGGGTAGACCCCTCTGGCTTCTCCGCGTTCCGCCGACGGTCTGTGGCACCTGCTGGCGCCAGCGGGTAAGACCAAACGCAGAACGGGGCCCGTCGACAAGCGACGAGCCCCGTTCCGGAGATCCTTGACGGGTGAGATGGTCACGCGAGCCGTAGCTCCAGTCTCATCTCCCCTGTGTCCGATTCGTCAGGCCACCGTGGACCCGACGGGGACCGCGGTGACGCGGGCCCGACAGGCGACGGATTCTGGCCGTTCGAAGTCCATCGTCACAACATTGACTCTGGCATCCCCGAGGGGAGCCGGTTCTGCGAGGCACAAGGCCTCCGTAGGAAGATGGGCGCTGACACCTCCTCACGAAACAAGTCGAGTGCGATCAGAATCGAGACCCCGATCACATCTCGCCCGCGGGTAGCGTAGCCGCCGAAGCGGTCGCTTTCCGATTGCTCTTGTGGAGCATGCGCGTGTTGCCGTAAAGAGTCGGGGGCTCGTGGCTTCCCCTCTGGCGGACCAGAGTTGAGACCAACAGAGCTCACCCGGGGCAAAACGTGAGCGTCGGGTCTCCCTTTGGTTCCGTGTAAACACAGAACTGCTGGGGCGGTCGTTCTGAGAACGACCTGGAGGGCGACACCCTCGTCGCACCAGCAAACGCTGGTGCCCTTCCGCGCAGGGCGTCTCGTGAGAAAGCCCTCGTGCAGCGAGGTAGACACATCGAATCAAGGAACGTGACCGCGGACGGCCACCTGCCGCTTGGCAGTCCACTAGGGTACCCGTGGAGGACACGAGAAGTCAAGATGAACGCAGGGTTAAGTTGCCCACATCTCCACGTCCGTCCACATCGCACTCGGACCGTCGCCTGAGCCGAGTCGCGGTATCCTGTTCCTGCCCATCCAGTTCGCTCCCGTGCTTGGTCGTCTCTCGCTACCCGTCGTCTCCCTGATCATGCTGAGTGGATGCATGGCGGAGCCCTCCCCGACGCTCTCCACCGCTGCCGATAGCCTCGCATTTCGCGTGACCGAAGCAGCAGGTGGCCTGCCGACGTGGAACGCCCTCCCCGGCATCGAATGGGAATGGATCGTGACGCGAGATTCGGCAGAGCTGATCCGGACGCGCATCGTGTGGGACAAGGTGGGCAACCGGGCACGCGTCGAGTGGCCCGCTGGCGACGGCTCGGTCTACGTCGCCGTGTACGACCCGACCACCTTCGACGAGGCGTCGCCAGCAGGCGATGTCGCCCTGAACGGCGTCGCCCTGACGGACAGCGCCGCGGCCCGGCTCCTCGACGCGAACCGGCGGTTCATCAACGACGG
>JBCDLV010000234.1:0-5571 GCA_038744895.1 Bacteroidota bacterium
CGCGGGAGCACCTGATCGGCCGCGCCGACGCCCCCGCCCGACAGCGCCTTCTCCGCCAGCAGGACCGCCGCGGTCGCCGCCGGAAACCCGGTGCACCGCTGCATGGCGGAGAACCCGGCCTCGGTGTCGCACCGGTCCACCATCTCGTAGATGACCATGCCCGTCTCGCCGTCGCGAATGCCGTCCACCTCCACGCGCAGGAGAACGGCGTCGTCGTAGGCACCGCCGAGCCGCTGGCGGATGCGCCGGGCGAGTACGTCGCGGTAGGTCAGGTGCGTCCGGACATCGAGCGACACGCGCTCGGCCATTCCGAGGTCGAGCACGAAGCGCATGCGCTCGGCGTGGCCTGGGTAGCGGAGCGTCTTGATCGACAGACGCTGGACGCGTCCTTCGAGGGCCTCGACGAGAGCGCCGAGCCCAGCCCCCGTGTAAAACGCCTCCATGGTGCCAAAATCGTCGACTTCGACCAATTCGAGGCCCGTCAGCGGTTCCCGCGTTTCGAGCCGACCGTCGCGCACGACGGGTGCTGGGCAGGTGTAGTCGTCCAGCAGCCGCTCGGCAGAGTGGGCGAGACGGTGCAGGAACGGCTCGGGTGGGGTGATGGGCACATCGCCGACCCGGATGCGCACGGCATGCGCCTCGTCCAACGACTCGACGCCCTGCATCGCGAGCACGCCCACGAGGCCAGGGGAGAGGCCCGCGCCGGAGACGACCCACCGCTGGCGCCGCTCCGCCAACTCGGCGAGCCCCGACTGGACGTCGCCGCTCAGGTCCACGAAATGGGCCCCGAGGTCGAGCGCCAGCTTCGCCAGCCGCTCGCTGTGCTCTGGCCCGACGCACGACACGACGACGGAGCTTCCGGACACGATGGGCTCTAGCGACGGCGCATCGCGGGCGTCGGCCTCGTAGGTCCGCAGGTTCGGGAAGGCATGCGCGGACCGGAAGGTGCGGAGAACAGCTGGCCGGGCCTCGCACACCTGGACGCGGCGGACGCGCTCGTCCCGCGCGAGATCGACGGCGACGGCGGTGCCGATGGTACCGGCTCCAAGGACGGTGATTTTCATAACAGTGCGAGGGGGCCCGTGCAAGGTAGAGCGCTCTGGGATTCTGGCGTAAGCGCTTACGCACCCATCCCCTGAGGCCATTTGCCTCGCGCCAGCGGGAGGCGCCGGTCCCGCTGGCGGCTGCTACACCGCTCGCCCGGCGCTTCCCAGCCACCGGCTGGCGACCACCGAAAGGGCCACGAGCCCCATCAGCAACACGCTGTATGCCGCAGCCTGGCCGAACTCGAAGATGCGCAGCTGGGCGAACACCTCGACGGCGATGGGCCGGTTGGCATAGACGTAGAGCATGATCGAAGCAACGAACTCGCCGAGTGCCGTCACGAACGTCAGCAGGGCGCCGGCTACGACGCCGGGCCCGATGGCCGGCAGCACGACGCGTCGGAAGGTGGTCCACCCGCTGGCGCCGAGGTCGGCTGAGGCCTCCGCCAGCCGGTCGTCGAATCCCTCCAGGGCGGCCTGCGCGGCGCGAACGACCAGAGGCACGTGGCGGACGAAGTAGGCGAGGGGGAGGAGCCAGATGGTGCCGATGAGGACGGATCCGCCCGCGAGGGCCGTCGGCTCGTCGAAGGCCACCAGGAGGCCGAGGGCGAGTACCGTCCCGGGGACGGCGAACGGGAGCAGTGACAGCGCACGGATCAGGCCTCGACCGGGCACGTGGCCCTTCACCACGACGAGCGCCACGGCCACGCCGAAGACGACGTTCGCCGCCGTGGCGAGCGCCGCCATCCAAAGCGACGACGTGATCGGCGCCAGCACGTCCGGTTCGGTCGCCAGAGCCGCGTAGTTGTCGACTGTGAACGTGTCCGGCATCACCTGCGTGGTCCACGTCCCCTCGGCCACGAACGAGAGCAGCACGACGGTAGCCACCGGCAGGAGCACCACGACGAGCGCCAGACCCACGAGCGCGCCTGCCGCGATGCGCGCCGGCCCCTGGAGCGGTCCAGGCCCTCGGCCGACGCCTTTGCCGCTGGCGGCGCGCGTCGCCAGACCGCGGACCTCGGTTCCGAGCAGGAACAGCAGGCAGATCCCGGTGAGCACCACCGAGACGGCCGCTGCCCGGTCCAGCGCCCCGTTGGTCTTGAACTGGTAGATCTGGGTGGTCAGGAACGGCTCGCCCTCGGCGAACAGGAGGGGTGCCGTGAACGAGGCCATCGACAGCATGAACACCAGCAGGGACGCGCCGAGGAGCGCTGGCCGAAGAAGCGGAAGGACGATCCGCCGGAACGTGGTGAACGCTCCGGCCCCGAGGTCGGCGCTGGCGTCGAGGAGTGAGGCGTCGAGGTCGCGAAGGGCCGCGCCGACGAACAGGTAGAAGTAGACGTAGAACACGTACACGTGAACCGCCAACACGGCGCTCACACCGCCGAAGGCGAACGGCACCTCCTCCAAGCCGAAGGCCACCTGGAGCCCGCGTGGCAGCATCCCGGACTCGCCGTAGAGGAAGAGAAACGCCAGCACGCCTACCAGGGGCGGCAGCGCCAGCGGGAGAGCGGCGACGCCGGCGAGCGTCCGGCGGAGCGGTAGGTCGTAGCGCCACAGCGCCCACGCCAGCGCCGTGCCCACCAGTCCGCCGAGACCGACGGTGCCCAGCGATACGCCTACGGAATTGACCAGCGCCCGAGTCCCTGCAGATCGCTCGCGTCCGAACAGGTCGGCGAGGACACTGCCGTCGAGGCCCAGGCGGAACGTTTCGATGTTAGGCCACAGGACGTACCCGAGCAGGACGATCGTGACGGGGACGGTGATCGCCCAGGCGGCGCGGCGGCTCAGCATCCGCCTCCCGCTGGCGCCGGGCCCTCCGCTGGCGCAGACACCCCGATCAGCCGGTCGGCGAGGGCATCGGCGGTGGCCTCGACGAGAATCTGCTGGCGCCGCCCCGCGGCGACGAAGCCTTCCTCGACGGCGTGGTCGAGGAAGCGGATGAGCGGCGCGTAGTAGCCGTCGACGTCCAGAAAGGCGCACGGCTTGGCGTGGATGCCGAGCTGCGACCACGTCAGCACCTCCGCGATCTCCTCCAGCGTGCCCAGCCCGCCCGGCAGCGCCACGAAGGCATCCGCCAGCTGGGCCATCGCCGCCTTCCGCTCGTGCATCGTCTGGACCACGTGGAGCGTGGTGAGCCCGGTGTGACCGACCTCCCGATCCATCAGCGCTCTCGGGATGACCCCGGTGGCCTCGCCGCCGGCGTCCAGCACGGCATCGGCTACGACGCCCATGAGCCCGACGTGACCGCCTCCGGTCACGAGGCCGACGCCCGCGGACGCCAGCCGTGCGCCGAAGCGCCGCGCAGCCTCGGCATAGGCCGGACGGGCCCCGGCCCGCGAGCCGCAGTACACGCACACGCGTCGGATCTGAGTCATGGGCCGAAGCTAGGTCCGGATCGGGCGCCCAGTCAGTGGGTGCCTAGTCGGTGGGCGCACAGGCAGGAGAAGCCGCGTCTCAAGTCCTGCGAAGTAGGAACCGGCGCCCTGCCGCAACGCCCGCGGCCACATCCCACCCGGGAACGACAGCCTCCATCACGGCCGGTGTGAGGTCGGCGTCGGCGGCCACCAGGGCGGCCAGTGCCATGGGGTCGGGCTCGCCGTCGAGGCCTGGGGCGTCTCGCGAGAACGCCGTGAGCGTGTCGAGACTGCCTGCCTGGAGCAGTCCGACCGACCGGAAGCCGTCGTCCTGTTGGTACGCCGACCGGCGCCACGTCTCGCCGTCCCACCCATAGATGAAGCCGATCCAGTCGCTGTGCCGGCCGGTGCTCAGGTCGTGACTCCACCAGGCGGGCGCCTCCGCCAGCAGGTCGGTCTCGTCCTCTCCGAAGTACGCGGCGGCGTCTCCGAAGTAGGTCTCCGAGTACTCGTGGTCGTGGCCGAGCAGCACGGCACGGCCGCCATCCTGAAATCGGAGGGTGGCCCAGTTGCCTCCGCCGTCATGGAAGCGCCACTCGTTCTCGGTGGCCGCCACGTCGTCCCATCCCCTGGAGGCATAGATGGCCGCCAGCGCCGCCCAGCCGCCGCGGAGCTGGCGGGGGCTGGGAAGGTCGAGGGCGACGAGGGCCACAGACGCCTAGAACAGCATCGAATCGGGCCCGAGGGCTTCCAACTGCTGGCGGTAGGCCGCGAGGAAGCTGGCGGCCATGGCGCCGTCGATGATCCGGTGGTCGTAGCTCAGCGAGACGTACATCATGTGCCGGATGGCGATGACGTCGCCAGCATCGGTCTCGACCACGACCGGCCGCTTGACGATGGCGCCTGGCGACAGAATCGCCGACTGCGGCTGGTTGATGATGGGCGTCCCCATGAGACTGCCGAGGGATCCCACGTTCGTGACGGTGAACGTGCCGCCCTGGAGCTCGTCGGGTTGCAGCTTCTTGGTCCTCGCGCGTTCGGCGAGGTCGGCGACGGAGTGCGCCAGCCCCGTCAGGTTCTGCTGTCCCGCGTTGCGTACGACCGGTACGAGCAGTCCCTTCTTCCCGATGGCGACAGCGATTCCGACGTGGTAGTCCTTCTTGATGAGGACGCGCGTGCCCTCGACGGAGCTGTTGAGCAGTGGGTGATCCCGAAGCGGCTCGATGGCCGCCAGGATGAAGTAGGGCGTGAAGGTCAGCTTGGTGCCTTCGCGCGCTTGGAACTCCGCCTTGTGGCGGTTCCGGTGCTGGACCAGGCCCGTGACGTCGATCTCTGCGAAGCTGGTGACGTGCGCGCTCGTGTCCTTGGAGCGCCGCATGTGCTCGGCGATGAGCTGGCGCATCCGGTCCATCTCGACCACCTCCACGCGCTCCCCGCTGGCGCTGCTGTGCGGGACGGCGGCCGCCTGCGCAGCCTCGGCACGCGTCCTGGGCGGAGCCGTCTGGGCAGTGGGTGTCCTCACCTGGGCCACCGGGGCGACGGGCGTCGGGCTGGGTGCCTGCGAGACGGCGGGCGCCGCTGTGGGCGTGGGCTGGGCGCCTCGCGTCTCCAGGTAGGCCATCACGTCGTCCTTGGTGACGCGGCCGTCGGCGCCCGATCCCTGGATCGACTGGAGCTCGCCGAGCGACAGCCTCTCGGCCTCCGCGATGGAGCGGACGAGCGGCGAGTAGAAGTTGCCGGCCTCGTCGCGGCGCGGAATGGGCCCGGCAGGTTCAGAGCTGGCGGTGACGGCCGCCGCCGCCGCGGCTCCTCGGGCCTCCTGGACCGCTGGCGCGGCGGAGGGCGTGTTGCCCTGCGTGGCGCTGTAGCTCTTCTCGTGGGGTTCCGGCTCAGAGGATGCTGCGGGCGCGTCCGTGCCGCCAGCGGGCGCGCTCGGAGCGACGGCGCCCGCCGCGCCGATGACGGCGATCGGGGTGCCCACGTCCACAGTCTCGCCTTCCTCCACGAGGATCTCCAGCAGCGTGCCGGCTTCTGGCGAGGGGACCTCGGAGTCGACCTTGTCGGTGGAGATCTCCAGCAGCGTCTCGTCCTGCTCGACGGCGTCGCCGACGGCCTTCTTCCATTCGAGGACCGTGCCCTCCATCACGCTCTCGCCCATCTTGGGCATGACG
>JBCDLV010000235.1:0-5566 GCA_038744895.1 Bacteroidota bacterium
ATCGCTGGAATCTCCATGGCCCGAAGCTACACCTCCACCAGCCCAGGGACGTTCAGGCTCTGCCGTGACGGTCCTAGCCAGCGCCTCCAGTACCTGGTGTAGGGCCACCCCGCAGACATGTCATCCACCAGCACGCCTCCCTCCGACGACATCCTGATCACGCGCAGCGACCGGCTGATTTGGGAGGTAGCGCGGGCCCGCCGGGAGGCTGGGATGACCTTCCCCAAGTGGGCCGTCGGGCTAGCGCTCGCTTCCGGAATCGGCCTCTTCGTCGTCGGGGTAGAGAGCCTCGTGGTGGGCATGGGGTGTGCCCTGCTGGCGCTGGGCACGGACCAGATCCAGCGCCAGCGGAGAAGCAGGACGTGGCCCTCGACGCTCGCGGTGGTCGTCGACCGGGAGATCCGGGAGGCCACGGGCACGCTCTCGTCCCCGAGTTCCAGCGCGGTGCGGCTGTCTTACACCCCTGTGGCTCGCTACGAGTACACCGTCGAGGGCACGGTGTACACAGGCGTCTCCTTGGAAGACGGCGCCACGGCTATGGACTCCCTGGACGACGCCGTGCGCATGACCCGCGAGCAGTGGGGGCTGGGCCAGACGATGCCAGTGTGGTACGACCCGGCCCATCCGTTCGTCCACACGCGCCGTCATCCTGACACATTGAAACCTCGCTTGTCGACCTGGATGCTCCTCGTGTCTGGGCTGGCGCTGGCTGCCGGGGGCGTCGTCTGGATCGCGACCGGAGGATTCTGACTCCGCTACGGCCCCAGACGTTCGGCCGCCGCACCTCGGCGCCGGATCTCTTCTGGAGACGGCTGCGTCAACTCGTGCACGCTCTGCACTCGCTATGCCAGCCGCCTCCGCCTTCCTGATCGTCCTGCTGTTACCCGTCCTGGTGATCGCCTCGCGGCCCAGCGACCCCGAGCCGTCCCCAGACCTCTCGCCCGTCGAGGTCATCCGGATTCAGGTCGAAGCCCTTCAGAACAACGACGAGCCACGACCGAATGCAGGGATCGCGCTGGCGTTCTCGTTTGCCTCACCTGAGAACCGTGCGGCTACGGGGCCGCTCCCCCGGTTCACCGCGATGGTTCGCGGGCCGGTCTACGGCGACATGCTCGGCTTCGACCGTGCCGAGTACAGCGCGCCCGTCGTCGAAGGGTCGCGGGCGGCCCAGCTGGTGACCTTGTACCACAATGACGGCCGGGAGGCAACCTACGTGTTCCAACTGTCGCGGCAGGAAGGCGGACGCTACGACGGATGCTGGATGACCGATGGCGTGATGCGACGAGATCCCGCGCAATCCACCACGCGCGTCTAGCCGAGCCATCGCGCCAGCAGGACGCCTGCCGCGACGCTCACATTGAGCGACTCGACGCCGCGTCCCTCTGAGCTGGCGCCAGCTGGCACGGAGACTCGTCCCTGGACCCGCTGGCGGACACCCTCCGACAGGCCATGTGCCTCGCTGCCGAGCGCAAGCCCAGTATGGGGTCCTGGTGACCAGTCGCCAGCGGGTACCCCGTCGAGGTCTGCTCCCCAGAGATCGACGCCGGCGTCAGCTAGAAGGTCTACGGCGTGAGGAAGATCCTCGACTCGGGACAGATGGAGGTCCCAGAGCCCACCCATGGACGCGCGAACCGCTTTGGGCGACTCGAAGTCCGCCGACCGCGTGTCCGCGATGATCGCACGGACGCCGAACCAGGCAGCGGTCCGGACGATGGCGCCGACGTTGCCGGGATCCTGCACACCGTCGAGGACCAGAACTGGCCCTGGCGGCTCCCCCACCGTTTCGGAAACGATGGAGCGGGAGACGGCAATCACGCCCTGGGACGTCCGCGCGTCACCGATCCGATCGAGGTCGCGGGCCGGGACGCGATCGACGGGGACGCCTCGTGAGTGGGCGAGTCGCTCGGTCTCCTCGCTGTCACCGACGGCGACGAGCACCTGCGCCAGCGGAGCCCCGGCCAGTAGCGCCGACCGCACGGACCGGACGCCCTCGACGAGAAACAGCCCCTGCTGGCGCCGCCCCTTGGCGCGCGACAGCGAGGCGAAGTCCTTGAGGCGCTGACGGGTCACACCCACAAGATCGCGCCTCCGCTGGCGCTCTACCGACCGTTGGATCGGATCGGCGAGCGTTGGTCGATGCGGATCGACGCGAGGTCCCAGTCGTCGCCCGCGCGGCGGTGGAGCACGTACACGTCGAAGCGGGCACCGCCGGCCGTCGAGTGGTAGCGGCCGGTGGCCGTCTGCCCGTCGTCGCTGTCCGAGGGTTCGCTGAACTCGACCCGGGACGGCGGATACCGGCGGAAAAAGTCGCGCAGGATCTCCACGGCCTGCGCGCGCCGAAACATGCCTCCCTGGCCGGACAGCACCACCTCCACCCGGCCGGACACGTCCGCGAGCACGGCATCAGGGTCGGCAGATTCGAGCCCCATCTTGACGCGGGCCACCGGGTCATCGGGGGCGACGGTCCCTCCTGCCAGCGTCAGCGCGAGCGTGAGGATGGCGAGGCGGGGAGCCATCGAAGTGAGAAAGCGCATAGAGGGGGCGATCGGTCCCGGATGCCGCAGATCAAAAACTAGGCCTTGGGCCGATGCCCCCGCAATGGTCGTTTGTACCAAACACCGCAGGCGGGACTGCCGTCCGCGTCAGACATCGCCGTCCTGGATTCCAGGCACTGCACGGATCCGCTGGCGACGTCATGGAAGAAGCTGCACGATCGTCACTCCGTCCCCTCCTTGGTCGAACGGCGCCACGCGATGGCCGACGATGTCGCGGCGCGCCGCCAGCTGCTCGTGGATCGCCTGCCGCAGTGCGCCGGTCCCTTTGCCGTGCAAGATCTCGACCGTGGGGATCCCACCCACGAGGGCTTCGTCGACGAACCGCTGCGAGCGGGCGAGGGCCTCGTCCACGCGGGCGCCGCGCAGGTCGATTCGCGACTGCGCCGTCGAGACGGCCACGGAGCGCGACTCGCCACGTCTCGCGCGGCCGGGTACGCGGGCCGTCACACGTCCGGGCTTCATCGGCCCGCCGACTTTGGTGAGCCGCGTGCAGGCCACGCGGCTGGTCAGCGCTCCGAGCGCGAGCACCGCCTCGGAGCCATCGAGTTTGAGCACCTCTCCGACGGGGCCGTCGGCGTCGAGGCGCACGTGGTCCCCCACGGCGATCGGCCCGGTGGCCACCGGGGCACTGGGCGTCGACTGGCGGCGCGTTCGGGCCGCCACCTTGCGCTCGGTCTTGGCCTTCCGCTTGTCGACGCGCGCCCGGGCTTCCTCCAGCTTCTCCCGCGCCTGCTGGGTAGCCTCGCGCTCCGCCTCGGCCTCTTTGATCTCGCGGACGGTGTTCTCGACCGTCGCGTTTGCGTCCGCGAGGATTCGCTCCGCTTCGAGGAGCGCCTGGCGCCGCCGGTTGTCCGCATCGGCGCGGAGACGGTCCAGGCGAGTTTCGTAGTCGGCCTGCGTCCGCTCGGCCTCCGCCAGCCGGGCCTCGGCATCCGCGCGAATCCGCTCCGCCTCGGTGGTTCGATGCTCGAACTCGGCGATGAGATCTTCGAGGCGGCTCTTGCCCTCCCCGACCAGCTGGCGCGCATCACGCACCACGGGCCGGTCCAGGCCGACCCGGTCCGCAATCTCGAAGGCGTAGGAGGACCCGGGAACGCCGGCTCGGAATCGGTACGTCGGCTCCAGCTCGGCGCGGTCGAACTCCATCGACCCGTTGGCAACGCCATCGGTGTCGTGCGCGAAGGCCTTGAGGGCACCGATGTGCGTGGTGACGACCGTAAGCGCCTTGCGCTTGGTCAGCCGCGAGAGCACGGCTTCGGCCAGGGCGCCGCCCTCAGCAGGGTCCGTGCCCGTGCCGGCCTCGTCGATCAGGCAGAGGCTCCGGTCGTCCGCCGCTTCGAGCATCCTGCGAACGTTCGTGAGGTGCGACGTGAAGGTCGAGAGGTCGTCCTGAATCGACTGCTGGTCGCCCAGGTCCACGAAGACGGCCGTGAACAGGGGGATCCGTATACCTGGAGCGGCAGGCACAGGCAGGCCGTGCGCCGCCATCAGAGACAGCAGCCCGACCGTCTTCATGGCGACGGACTTTCCGCCGGCGTTCGGCCCGGTGATGACGAGCGTGTGGGACTCGTCTCCCAGAACGAGATCGAGGGGCACCACGGCGTCGGGGACGCTCGGCGGGCGCTCGCCAGCGGGCTGACGGTCGGCGTCGGCCACGCGAAGCTGGAGCACCGGGTGCCGCGCCTGCACCAGCCGAAGCGGCCCGCTGGCGTCTACCTCGGGCACGATGGCGTCGAGCGCCGCCGCCAGCCGGCCGACGGCATGGAGGGCGTCCAGGTGGCCGATGGCGACGACCGTCCGTTCGAGGTCGCGCCGGTGGTGGCGCACGTGCCCGGACAGGGCCTGGAGGATGCGCTGCACCTCGCGTCCGCGCTCCAGTTCGAGTTCGCGGATCTCGTTGTTGAGGTCGAGCGCTGCGGCAGGCTCGATGTACACCGTCTGGCCGGACGCCGAGACGTCCTGGACGAAGCCCGCCACCTTGCGCTTGGCCTCCGCGCGAACCGGAATCACTGCACGGCCACCTCGGATCGTGGGCTGCTCCTCGGTCGCATAGCCTTGAGAAATCGCCTGGCGCAGCGCACCCTGAACGGTCGAGCGGAGTCGCCCCTCACGGTCGGCCTTCTCGCGGGTGATCCGCCGCAGCTCCGGGCTCGCGTCGTCACGCACGCGCCCGTCCTCGCCGATCGTCTGGCCGATCCGCTCTTCGAGCGCTTTGAGGACCGCGATCCGGGCCGCCACGCCCCAAAGAGCCGGCACCTCCGCCCGCTGGCGATGCAGGCCGTCATGCAAGCGCCGACCGGTGTCGAGGACCCTGGCGATGTGGAGCAGGTCGCTGCCGTCCGCGGCCGAGTCCTTGGGCTGAATCCGCCGCAGGATGCCCTCGATGCGCTCCACGCTCTGCACGGCGGGTGCCATGCCCGACCGGATCAGGCTCACCATCTCGCCAGCTCGTTCGAGCCGTCCGCGCACCGTCTCCGTGTCCGCGGAGGGCGCCAGCCCGTCGAGCCTCTCGCGCCCGTACGGCGTCCGCGCTTCGCTGAGCAACCGCTGGCGAACGACATCGAACCCGAGTCGCCGGTCAGCATCCGCAGGGACGAGGGCGACGGGGTGGGGCGGCAGATCAGGCATGGGGCGTCCTACGCGCCAGCAGGGCTCGGCGTCCCCGCTGGCGGCGAAGTCGCTCTGAAACCGACGTCGTCCCGCCACCGCAGGCGCTAGGTGGATGCGCCAGCGGGCTACTCCTCTGGACCGACCGTCGCGTGATCTCCGATGTTGAGCATGCCTGAGAACCCCTTGACGTGCGCATGGTGGCCCACGAGGGAATCGTCTAGGGCCGTGCTGTCGATCTCGGCATCGCCGAACACGATCGTGTTGCGGACGGCACTTTCGATGATGGTCGCACCGCTGTGGATGGCGACGTACGGGCCGACCACGGAGTCGCGGACCGTAGCACCCTCGCCGATGAAGACGGGCTCGATGACGTGGCTGTTCTCCATCGTTCCCGCCTTTCG
>JBCDLV010000236.1:0-5546 GCA_038744895.1 Bacteroidota bacterium
AGCGCCGCCAGCCGCTCCGCGGCCGCTGTCGGGCGGCCTTGCGCCAGCAGGCGAGCGGCGACCTGCAGGGCGGGGTCAGACGAGGGCGGCGGCGAGGGCATGGCGCGCAAAGTACGGTGTCTCGTCACAGGCCTTGTACCAGGCTATGCCGCAACTTGTGCGGGCGCGTCGCTGGGCACGGTCCGCGGCACGTGAGTCCGGCGCCGCACCGCGATCGCCGCGCCGACCGTCGCCAGGGCCACCAGGCTCTGGAACACGGCCGAGCCCCAGGCGCCGACCCAGATCACGGCCAGCGCGCCCACAACGGAGTAGACCGCCAGAGCGACCTCCGCGCGTCCGGCCTCTCCCCCGCTGGCGCCGCCTTTCGGCGTGCGCACGAACGGCGTGGCATGACGGCGGACCGCCTCGACCACCGAGCGGATTCCTGGCACGAGGAGGCCGACAGGAAACACGAGCGCAGCCGGGATGCGCACCAGCCGAGCCTTCCAGCTCTCCGGATGAATCGCGCGCAGGGCGACGACGTGGGCCGTGATGATGCCAATCAGTGCCGCATACCCGACACCGAGCACGGCCAAGGCGTTGCCAGGGACGGCGCCCGTGGAGGCTGCCAACGTCACCAGCGGGTGGAGCACCACCACGACGAGCGACGCGGGGAGGCTCCACGCCAATGCCAGGTGAGCTGTGAACGCCGCCTTGTGCCGCACCGCCAGCCCCGAGCGCCAGAGGCGGCCCAGATGCAGCACGCCGACCTCCGCCAGCCCCTTGACCCAACGTGCCTGCTGGCGCCGCCATGCCGACACGGTCGCCGGGAGATCGGCGGGGACCTCGGCGTCGGCGTCGAAGCGCGCACGCCAGCCCTTGGCCCATGCGCGGACGGTCAGGTCGAGATCTTCGGCCAAGGTGTCGGCGGTCCACCCACCCGCGTCGTCGATGGCCGCGACGCGCCAGACGCCCCCCGACCCGTTGAAGAGGACGGGCAGCCCCGCACGGTCTCTTCCCTGCTGATCGATGACGAAGTGCACGTCGAGCACGGCCTCCTGGGCACGTGCCAGCCAGGTGTCGGGAGCCTCCGGATGCGTCCACCGCCCCTGGACGAACGCCAGCTGATCGTCGGCCAGGAGAGGCGGGACGAGTCGATGGAGGAGATCCGCTGGCGGCCGGAAGTCGACGTCGAAGACGGCCGCCAGCGGGGCGTCGGTCTGGCGGAGCCCGTCGGCGAGGGCTCCCGCCTTGAACCCGCGGCGCTGCGCGCGAGGCAGGTGCCGGATGGGGTACCGGCGCCCCGCCCGCTCGGCGCACAGCGCGGCGTTGGTGCGCTGCGCCGCGGGCGAGGAGTCGTCGAGGAGCTGGATCTGGACCAGGCCGCGGGCATCGAGCGCGAGAGCTGCGTCGAGTGCGCGCGCCACCAAGGCCGCCGGCTCGTTGTACACGGGCAACTGGACCACGACCGTCGGCCACGACTCCACGTCGGCCGCCGGAAGCGAACGCGGAGGGCACACCGCCCTCAGCACGGTCAGCAGCGCCGCGTGCAACCCGAGGGCGGTCAGCCACACGGCGCCAGCGGCGTACAGGCACACGACCGCTACCGCCAGCAGGTCGCCCGGGCTCACCAGTCCGACGTGGCCGCGGTGAAGGCGTCGCGGGCGATCTGTTCGAGGGCCAGCGTCGCAGCGTCGGCCTCACCCGCCAGGCCAGCAGCGGGCTCCGTGTCCTCGCTGGCAGAGAACGACCGCGACAGCAGGTCTCCGTCTTCGACCTGGTCGGCCACCACGACGCGCACCGAGAGCGTGACGCGGTTGAGCGCTGCGGCGTTTTCGCTCGTCACCGCCGCCGGCGCGACGGTGTACCGCTCGATGGTGGCGCGGACAACAGCATCGGCGTCGGCTTCGTCTGGCTCCAAAGCGAGCCGCGACCGGTCCGCGAAGCGGTCGACGAGGGCATCTGTCAGGATCCTGTCGAGGCCCGGTGGCCCTCCTGTCGAGCGATCCTCGACCAGCGGCACGGCGACCGTCTGCAGACGGTCCGGGATGGTGGCCCCAGAGAAGGAGTAGATGCCGCACGCGGCCAGCCCCCACGCGAGGAGCGCCAGCGGCCAGGCCCGAAGCACCACGGGCCTACTCATCGGCCTCCTCGGTATCGATCTCCTTGATCTTGCGATAGAGCGTCCGCTCGGAGATCCCCAGCGCCTCGGCCGACTGGCGGCGGTTGCCGTCGAAGCGGCGCAGCGCCTCGGAGATGAGCGCGTTCTCGGCCTCCTCCATGGTCGGCAGCGGGAGGCCTTGCGCCAGAACCTCTTCCAGGGACTCCGGGAGCCCTGGCGCCGAGAAGCCCGCGGGTTCAATCTCGAAGTGGGTGTCGGCGACGTCTTCGTAGAGGGCCGACTCGGGCGGCTGGTAGGCGACCTCGTGACCTCCCGAGACGTAATCCGAGAACGGCGACGGGTCCGATCCTACCGGTCGGTGCCCAGGCAGGCTCAACACGGCGCCCTCAGGCACGTCCTGTCCGTCGCCGATCCCGAACGCCGCTCGCACTGCGCGAAGCTCGGCACGGATCTCCAGGAGCGCGCGATAGAGCAACTCCCGCTCGCTCAGCTCGTCCACGGCCCCGCTGGCGCGCGAGGCCAGTGTGAGGCCGGCGCCAGCGGAAACGCCGCGGAGCAACGGACGCAGCGCCTCGGCACTGAGCGGGTTCTCCCGCACCATCACGACGGCTTGCTCGGCCACGTTGCGCAGCTCCCGCACATTGCCCGGCCAGTTGTACCGGCGGAGGAGATCGGCAGCCTCTGGCGTCAGGCGGTGGAACGGCGCATCGTACTGGCGGGCGAAACGGCCCAGGAACGACTCGAACAGCGGGACGATGTCCTCGCGGCGGTCGCGGAGTGTGGGGATTCGGAGGACGACCGTGCTGAGGCGGTAGTAGAGATCCTCGCGGAAGCGCCCCTCGCGGACTTCGGCGCCCAGGTTCTTGTTGGTCGCGGCCACCACACGCACGTCCGTCGTCAGGCTCGACGTGCCACCGACGCGACTGAACTGGCCGGTCTCCAGCACCCGTAGCAGACGCACCTGCGCCGCTAGCGGCATCTCGCCGATCTCGTCCAGGAAGAGCGTCCCACCATCGGCTTCCTCGAAGAAACCCGTCCGCCGCTCGACGGCGCCGGTGTAGGCGCCCTTCTCGGCTCCAAACAGCTCGCTTTCGATCAGGCCCTCCGGTATCGCTCCGCAGTTGACCACGACGAGCCGCTTGTGACGTCGCGACGACAGCCCGTGAATCGCGTTGGCGACGAGCTCCTTTCCCACGCCACTCTCACCCTCCAGAAGCACCGTCACGTCGGGCGGGGCCACCTGGCGGATCCGCTCCACCACGCGGCGCAGCGCAGGGCTGTCGCCGAGGATGCCGAACCGTTCCTGAAAGGCTTTCCGATCCATCGAGGAGCGAAGCGAGGGGCATGCCAAGATAGATCGCCCGTGGAGTCACGGACGCCCGTGGAGTTCCCTGGGCTTACCCCGGGCGACGCACGCGACGCGTGGCGTCTAGCCACCCTTTGGAGCGCGCGACCCCGTCACCGCACAGGCGCGCTGCATGCCCATCCACGTACGTCAGGAGGGCATCGCGGCTCTGGTCGTGTACGCCCCGGGTGCGACGAGCACCCGCTGGCGTGCCAGGCTCCGGCTCGACGGTCCGCCAGTCGGCCGAGTTGACGCCGGGAACGGCCAGCGTCTCGTCGATGTGGCGCCGGGCAGGCCGCGTCGGCGGCGTCGGCACGACCAGGGTGACGTCCTCGATCACCATGCGGCGAGTCCGGCCGTAGGTCCCTGCCTGCATCTGGGCCCGGCGGCGCTTCTCACCCGGATACACCCGCGGACCCGTCCCGGTGGCCTCGCGTACCCACATCCCTTCTCTCATTCCCCTCATGACTCGGCTGATTCCGGCACTTCTCGTGCTGCTGGCCCCGGTGGCCGGCGTCGCCCAAGGCGACGATCCCACCTCTACCCTTCCGATCGTTCTCATCGACACCGGCGGCAGCGACATCCCCGATGAGCCCAAGACGATGGCGCAGATGCGCGTCGTGGACAACGGGCCGGGTGAGGTCAACACCGCCAGCGGGGCAGCCACCTACGAGGGGTGGATCGGCATCGAGCTGCGAGGGTCGTCGTCATCGCGGTTTCCGAAAAAGCAGTACGGCGTCGAGACGCGGCACGAGGACGGCAGCAATCGAAACGTGTCGCTTCTGGGTCTGCCCGAGGAGAACGACTGGGTGCTCCACGCGCCCTACAGTGACAAGTCGCTTCTGCGGAACGCGCTGGCATTCGAGATGGGCGCGAGGACGGGTCGCTACGCCAGCCGGTACCGGTTCTGCGAGGTCGTCCTCGACGGCGACTACCAGGGCGTCTACCTCCTGCTCGAAACGATCAAGGACGATGGCGACCGGGTCGATCTCTCGGACACAGACCGCCTCGGCGGCGGCTACATCGCCAAGCTGGACAAGCGAACCGGCAGCGACGACGGAGACTGGCCCTCTACGGACCCGGCCACCGGGCAATTCGTGCGCTACCAGTTCCACGACCCCGAAGGCGACGAGCTAACGGCCGAGCAGCGTAGCGAGATCGAGGCCTCGTGGGATGCCATGGAGCAGGCGACCCTGGCCGATGACATCGAAGCTGCCACGCGCCCGCATCTGGACTGGGACTCGCTCGTGGACTACGTGATCGTGAGTGAGGTAGCCAAGAACATCGACGCGTACCGCATCAGCGTCTACGTCCACCGGCCAGCGCTCGGCGCGCCCATCCATGCGGGTCCGCTGTGGGATTTCAACCTGGCCTTCGGCAATGCCGACTACGGCGCGGCCGAGGAGACCTCCGGCTTCCAGTACGCCACGCCATACACGAGCGAGACGTACCCGATTCCTTCGTGGTTCAGCCGCGTGGTCGAGAGCGATCCGTTCCGGGAACGGCTCCGCGCGCGCTGGTCGGACCTTCGCGCCGGCCCGTTCGCCACGGACGCCCTCACCGGCTGGATCGATGAGACGACAGGCGACCTAGATGAGGCCCAGGTCCGCAACTTCGACCGGTGGCCGATCCTGGACCGCGACATCTGGCCCAACGCCACCGTCCGAGGCAGCTATGCCGGCGAGGTCGGCTACCTCCGCTCGTGGCTGACGGACCGGCTGGCGTGGCTGGATAGCCAATGGCTCGCGCCCTCTACGTCGTCGGCTTCGATCGAGTGACCCCATGACCCTCGAAATCGCCGCCTTCGACCTCGACTCTGCACTCCGAGCTGCCCTGGCTGGGGCCGACCGCGTCGAGCTTTGCCGCGACGCATCCGCTGGAGGATTGACGCCGCCAGCGGAGTGGGTCGAGGCGGCAGTGGATCAGGCCGGCGTCCCCGTCGTGGTCATGGTCCGCCCTCACGCCGACAGGTGGACGTTCTCCGCTGGCGAGCACGCCGTGATGCGTCGCGATGCGGTGGCGGCTGTCCGCGCAGGCGCCAGCGGGGTCGTGTGGGGCGCGCTCACGCCGGACGGCCGCATCGACGGCTCAGCGCTCCGC
>JBCDLV010000237.1:0-5542 GCA_038744895.1 Bacteroidota bacterium
ATCAGGATCTCCTTCGCCTTTCGGATGACCGACTTCTCGCCGGGGCGGAACCCGGTGGCCTCGCGGTAGAGGTTGCGCGCCAGCTGCATCGTGATCGTCGACGCGCCACGCGCCTCGCCGGACGTGACGAAGTCCTTGATGATGGCGCCGATGGCGTACATGTCCACGCCCCAGTGGTCGTAGAACCGGCGGTCCTCGGTGGCGATGAGGGCCTGCGGCACGAACTCGCTCATCTGGTCGAGCGAGACCCACGTCCGGTTCTCGCCTGCGTAGTAGCGCGCCAGCTCAAGGCCGTCTGCGGTGTAGACCTGCGTGGCGAGCAGGTTGCGCGGGTTCTCGATCTGCTCCAGCGAGGGGAGGTCCTTCGAGAGGTACGCGATGACGCCGAGGCCCGCCGCGGCGCCTAGGCCGATCAGCCCGAGGATGACGGCCATGGCACGGCCCACGCGACGACGACGGGCCGCCTCGGGGCCGGTTGGGCGTGGAGGGGCCGCTGGCGCATCCGGCGGTGGCCCGGCGCTTCCATCGCCAGAGGGGACTACGTCGGGCGATGCGAAGAAGGCGGCGAGGTCTGCGTCGGAGCCGTCGCCGCTCGGCGCAGCGTCCTGGGGCCGACGCTCGTCGAGGGCAGCCTTACGGGCGTCGGGTGAGGCGAAGAAGGCTTCGAGCTCGTCGTCGGAGTACGTCGTGTCGTCCATGCGTCCGGGGGCGCTCACGCGAGCGCCGGTCGGGAGGGGGTGACGGGAGGCGCCAGCGACTCCGCTCGGCCGCCGCGCCAGCGGAGGAGGGCCGGGCCGTCAGCGTCGAGGATGGCGAACGTCCGCTCGCCGAACCAGTAGCCGGGGTTGAGGTAGGTGCCGTGGGGTGTCTCGTCGAGCCTGGCCTGGTGGCCGTGCCCAAACGCGACAAGATCGGCATCGGTGCCCTGGAGCCGCTGGCGTGCGACTTCTGCGAGCGCGCCGACCACGTCGGGGTCCGCCGTGCCGTCGGTGCCAAACCGGCGAGCGACCCACCGCGCCAGGCCAAACCCGGAGTCGCCGGGAAGCCCCATGCGGTACAGTCGGGCCATAGCGGGAGATCGGAGGAGCGGCTGGAGGCGGTGTGAGAGCCGTTCGGAGGGGATGCGCCCGTCCCCGTGGGCAATATACAGGGTGTATCCGTCGCGCTCGGATTCCCACTCCGTCACGACGTTCACCCCGATGTCCTGGGCGAAGAAGTCGAGGTGCCACGGGTCGCGGTTGCCGATCACGTACACGATCTCCGCGCCGGCATCGCTCCACTCCGCCAGCAGGCCCACCAGCCGCGGCGCCGACTTCGGGATCAGGTGCCGGTACTCGATGAACTGGTCGTACACGTCGCCCATGAGCACGAGCGCGCCTCCATCGGCCACGCGTGCCTCGTGCGCCCGGAGGAGGGCCACGAGATCGCGTTCGGCAGCGAGCGTCTGAGCGTGCGAGCCTCTGCCGAGGTGGAGATCCGAGAGGAGGAGCGTCAGGGGGCGAATGTGGGCACGGAGGGCAAGTAACGGTACCCTGCGCCGGGTCGCGCCTGCTGCGAGGATTCTTCGCTGGTTGGCCCACGGGGGGCGGCACCTGAGCGCAACTTCGGGTTCGGACGCTCCGTTCTCCGCGTCCGACCGACGTCCCGCGCCCCTCGCACGTCTGTGACGAACGCTTACCGCCCGCCCTCCGCCGTCCCGCCAGTGATCAAGAACCTCTTGATCCTCAACGGGCTCGTGTTTCTGGCGCAGCAGATCCCGCCGCTGTCGTTCTACCTCAACACCTACGCCAGCCTGTGGCCGCTCGGCACGCCTAGCGTCGTGGACGTGGTGCCCTACGGCCCGATCGACAACGTCGGGTTCTACCCGTGGCAGGTGGTCACGAGCGCCTTCCTCCACGCCGACGTCTGGCACATCCTGTTCAACATGTACGGGCTGTGGCTCTTCGGGAACAGTGTGGAGCGAGAGATCGGGTCGAAGCGGTTCGCCACCCTGTACGGCGCCAGCGTGCTCGGGGCGAGCGCGCTTCAGCTGGCGGTCGCGACGGGAACGCTGGCCTCCGGCGGCGGCCTCATCACGACGATCGGTGCATCGGGTGGCCTGCTCGGCGTGGTGATGGCGGCGGCGATCCTGTTCCCACGGGCCGAGCTTTTTATCATTCCGTTCCCGGTCCCGATTCAGCTTCGATGGCTGGCGATCGGCTATATCGCGTTGGATGTGCTGGGCGGGTTCGGCCTCACGCAGAGTAACGTCGCCCACTTCGCGCACCTCGGCGGCGCTGCCACGGGTGCGCTCCTTCTCCAGTACTGGCGCGGGCGCCTGCCGCTCCGCCCCCGCACGGCCTGACATGTCCGCCGATTCCCCGCTGTTCCGGTTCCAGATGTGGCGGAACGCCCTTCCGCCCACGCTGCGGTGGCTCCACACCGTCAACATCGCCACGTACCTGATCTACGTGGTGCTGGCGATGCTGGCGCTGTTCGGGGCGGCGGCGCCAGCGGAGTTCGTGATGCGGTTCCTCACGCTTCCGGCGTCGCCAGCGGCCGCACTCACGGTGCCGTGGACGGCCCTGACCTACGGGGTCGTCAACGCGTTCCCGGGCTTCTTCGGGCTGATCTCGTTCGCGTTCGGGTTCTACTGGCTCAACTGGATGGGCCGCGACTACGAGGAGACGTACGGCTCGCACAGCCTGCTGGCGGTCTACGTGCTGGGCATCCTGGGCGGCGCCCTGTTCGGGCTGGCCGTGGGCGCCCTGCTGCCGCTGCCGCGCGCGTTCTACTTCGGCCTGTGGACGCCGGTGACCGCCGTGCTGTGCGCCGTGGCGACGCTTCAGCCAGATCGCCAGGTGGGGCTCTTCTTGCTCGGCGCGGTCTCGATGAAGTGGATCGCGATCGGTTTCGTCGTGCTGAGCCTCGTGTTCTCGGGTGACCTGACCGTTCTCGGGGCCGCGCTGGCCGGGTTCCTCTTCGGCCGGGCGCAGGCCTCGGGTCGCGACCCAGGCGCCTGGGCTGCGCCTCTGTTCCGGGAGCGCCGGTCGCGTCGGAAGAAGGAGCCCCGCCCGTCGCCAGTCTCCGCCATGAAGTCCGTGGGTCGCCGTCGCCAGCGGGAGGCGCCGCCGGCCGGCCTTCGCGACGTGGATGCCATCCTCGACAAGATCCTGGAGAAGGGCTACGACAGCCTCACGGCCGAGGAGCGCGAGATCCTGAACCGCGCCAGCCGTGACTGACGCGCCGCCCACCGGCCGCCCCGCTCGTCGTCGCCAGCGGGTGCTCCGGGCCCTGCTGGCGATCGCGGAGGTCCCGGTGGTGGCAGCCGTCCTGGTCGGGTATGCGGCGGCGTTCCTGCCTCCGCGGCCCTACTGGTGGGCACAGCTCGCCGCGGTGGGACTGCCGTACGCGACGTGGGCGCTCGCCATCACGGGCGTGGCGTGGCTCGTAGCGCGGCACTGGCCCGCCGTCGCGTTCCATACGCTCCTGGTCGGACTCGTCCTACTCCGGGCCGGCGCCCTGGACCGCTTTGGAGACCGCCAGCCGGCGGCGGATGATCTCGTCCTGACCACCTTCAACGTGCCGGAGGTGGGCCCGAGCCGCGAGACGCTGGGCGACGAGATGGCGACCTACGTCCGCGAGGCCGAGCCCGACCTGCTGGCGCTCCAGGACGCCTGGGTGCAAGGCGACGCCGGCGGACGGGAGGGGCGCCGCCAGGCCGTCCAGGTGGAGGCCGTCACGACTGCGCTGCCGTACACGCTGGAGCTTCCAGAGCGCCTCGCGGGCCACCCCGGCTGGCGCGAGAACGAGACGGGCGTCCCCGTGCTGGTGCGTGACGATGCGGGGATCGAGGTCGTCGAGCAAGAAGCCCTGGTGCTCGGCGTCGAGCGGGACCCCGACGTGTCGCTCGCCTTGCGCACCCACCTCCGCTGGCGAGACCGCGAGGCTGTGTTGTACAACGTCCACCTGCGGTCGTTTGGCGAGGCGAAGCCGTGGGAGGACGACCGGTTCTCGCTGTTTCGGATCTCGACGTGGCGGCCGTACGCCCGTCGATACCGAGCCGTGTACGGCCAGCGCGGAGACGAGGTGGAAGAGATCGCGGAACGCATCGAGGCGGAGACGCTCCCGGTGATCGTCGCCGGCGACCTGAACTCCACGGCCGACAACTGGAGCTACCGCCGGTTGCGCACCGCCGGCGGCGTGGACCGCGTCGATGCGTTCCGCCAGGCAGGCGGGTGGGCGTGGGGGCGGACGTACCACGCGCGGCGCCCATTCGTACGCATCGACGTCATCCTGGCCGACCCCGCCCTGAACGTGACCTCGGCACGCACCACGCCGGTCACGTTCTCGGACCACCGCCCGGTCCAGGCGACCCTCCGCTGGCGCGCGTCCGACCCGGCGCCAGCGGGCAACGACGTACCGGCGGATGCCCAGGCGCCAGCGGGGACCCAGACGTCGGCGGATGATCGGCCGCCAGCGGGCGGGTCGTCGGGCCGCATCGGTGTGAATCCGGCTTCACAGAGCCTGCAAGCGCAAACCGCGGGAGCCCTCGCGCGTTAGGTCTGACATCCGCGCTTGTCTGCTCTGATGCGTTTCTCGTCCCGCCATACTTGCCCGCACGGCCGCGCGGCGTGCCCTCATGGGGTGTGGTTGGGACTGCTCGTGGTCTCGGAACGCGCCGCTCGGTAGCCAGGCCCGACCCCGGTGGTCGGCCGAGATGTGTTCGCTCCCCGAGCCCCTAGGGCCCCGCCTCCGTTGGTCGGAGGCGCACTCGCCGCCCCGCTGGCGGCATGCCACGAGATCCATGCAGCGCTTTAAGAACGCCATCGTCGGCGTCGAACTCGACCGCCGTCACGATGCGGCCGTCGTCGACTACGCCGAGTTCGTCACACGAATGGCGGGGTCGGACCGCGTCCACCTCGCCCACGTCTTGCCTTCGCCGATGTCGCTCGGCGATCTCTACCCGCAGTACCGCCAGTCGTTCGAGACGGCCCGTGAGGAAGCGCGAGACCGCATCGATCGGATCGTGGACGGCCGGTTCGGAGGCCCAGAGCGAAGCACGGTCCGTACGCTCCTGCTGGAAGGGACTCCGCTCGTCGAGATCCTTCGCCTGTCGACCGACGAAGACGCGGACCTCGTCATCGTCGGCCAGGACCACGACGGCGGGACCACGACCGAGAAGCTGGCCCGCAAGGCGCCGTGCTCCGTGCTGATCGTGCCGCCGGACGCGACGCCTCGGATCGAGCGCGTGGTGGTCCCGGTGGACTTCTCCGAGCATGCCGCCGACGCCGTCGACGTAGCTGTGGCCTTCGCGGAAGCCGCAGGGCTCGAAGAGATCCATCTCCTACACGTGTACCCGGTGCCAACGGGCTACATGAAGCTCGGCCGGGACCGCGACGAGTTCGCGCGCCAGATCCATCTCCACGCCGAGAGCCGGTTCGAGACGTTCATGACCTACACCAACACGCGCGGCCTTCGTGCAGAGCGCCACGTGGTGGAGGGAGAGGATGTCCCCGCGACCATTTTGAGGACGGCGGCCGAGCTGGGAAGTGACCTCCTG
>JBCDLV010000238.1:0-5527 GCA_038744895.1 Bacteroidota bacterium
GCCGTGCATGCCGACGCTCGTCACCAGGCGTCAACCCCCAGGCACCGACACCCGGTACCGGAGATGCGTCGACGACGTAGATCCGCCCGGTGGCCTGGTCGCGGAGGACGTCCATCTCGGCATAGTCCAGGCCCAGTTCCCAGGCGGCACGCCCCAGATGGCAGCGCTCGTCGTCGGAGAACACGTCGGAAGGCTCGCGGAGCACCGTCCGCACGCTGTGATTCGAGAACCGGTCGCCCGGAGGCCTGAACTTCTCTTTGACCAACGACACGCGACCCCGGTACACGGGGACGCGATAGTCCACAACCTCCTCGCCGAGCACGTTGTCGACCAGTCGCTGGTAGACCTTGCTAGGCGTGATGGCCTCGGGCGCCAGCGGGGCGCTCAGGATGCGCCCGTCGTTGGTCCCGTCGCCTTCCGATTTTTCCAGGATGGGCCCCTCATGCGTGAGAGGGTCCACCGCCAGCGGATACCCCGACGCGACCTCCCAGGCCGCCGCCACGGTCGACTTGTCGCGATCGACGTGCCTGGCGTTCAGGACAGGCCGTCCGAGGGGCGATGTGATACCGACAGACACGTCGTGTGGCTGGGTCGCGTCGAAGACTGGCAGGTACCCGTTCAGCAGGAACAGCCGTCCCATCATCTTCGGAGGCGCGAATGCCGTGTGCGAGCACAGCACCCTACGTCGGGGAGAGTCGAGGATCCGCCGTACGACCTCCTCGGGATGCGATTGCAGCACGTGGGCGGACTCCGACGCCGTCCAGTGCAGCAGCAGTCGAGTGCCGAGAGGCGACCGGATCAGCTCCAGAGCGACAGGTCCGGGGCTGTTCAGGAGGTGGTAGCTCGGTGTCCTGCGCTTCTCCGACGATCGTTCTGCTCTCGGCATGGCGTAATGCTGCGGGGGGCACGTGACCGGTGGCCCCGCACAAGCTGAGGCTAAGAACTAGAGCCCGTTCACGTCTGGGACGGTGCGGAGTGCCTGCTCGATCGTATCGTCGAACGCCTTCGCCAGCCGCGAGACGACGATCGGGGCGACACCTTCCGGGAGCTTGGACAGCGGAGGGCCGGACGGTCCAGGCGTCGCGTCCACGACGTAGATGCGGTCGCTCACGCGGTCCCTCAGCACGTCCAGCTCTCCGTAGTCGAGACCCATGACGGACGCGAACTCACTCAGCTGGCGAAGCTCGTCGGGGGTGAACGCGTCGTCTGGCTCGACCAACTCGAAGGACTGTGCCGTCCGGAGCTCCTCGAACCGGTTGTTCAGCGCCCGACGCTTTCGGATCACGAGCGGGACGCGCCCCTGGTAGATGGGGGTTCGCAAGTCCACGACCTCGCCGTCGTCCTCGGTGTCGACGAGCCGCTGGTAGACTTTCCCTTCGACCAGGTCGGAGGGGCCGATCGGCCCGTGCAGGATGCGCCCGTCGTGGGTCGCGTTGGCTTCCGACTTCTCGACCATGGGGCCCTCGTACGTCAGCGGATCCACAGCAAGCGCGTAGCCGCAGACGGACTCCCATGCCGCCGCCACCTTCGTCTTCTCGCTGCCGATGTAGCGCGCGTTGAGCGTGGGCTTGTCCGAGCCCAGCGTTCCAATCGAGACCTCATGCGGCCGGCTGGGGTCGAACACAGGCCAGTAGCCATTGACCGTGAACAGCAGCGCGAGGACTTTCCTCGGAGCGACGGTTCCGCGTCCGCAGAGGATCCGCCGGGTGGGGTTCTTCCAGGCTCGTCTGAAGGCCTTTGGGACGTTGGCGCGTTCCTTCGAGTACCGCGTCGCGGCGAGCATCGAGATCCACTCGGAGGCCTCATCGGTCCTGTTCCGCATCGCGTAGCGGATCCAGGGCATCCGTCGGGCATTGCGCCTCGCTTTGTCGAGGCGATCCTTGAGCGTCATCTCGTTCCGGGAGCGCTGGCTTCGAGGTGTGCGACACCTATCCAGCAGCGCGCAGGTGTCGCGTGACGAGTCTCCAACACAGCCTAGATGTCCCGTCCTGGTAGATGCAGCTCTACGGGATCGGGCGTCGCCGCTTTGAGCGTCCCCCGGCTGATGATCGTGGAGCCCTTGTTGCCTCGGTTCGAGACCTCAAACTTGGTCGTCCGCACGATCTCGGTTCGGCCGCGGCTCGTCTCAACCTCCAGGCCGCGCCGGGCGGCATCGGAGATCGCCATGCCGAGCACGCGGTCGTCCCTGGCATCGACCCGCATCGCGATGACGCCCTTGGCGGCACTCTTGAAAACCGGCACCTGAGGCACGGGGAAGATGAGCGCTCGGCCCTGCCGGCTAGCGAGGCAGACGTTCTCGCTGCCCGCGCAGACCTCCGCGTTGACTACACGCTCCCCACCGCGAAGGCGCATGACCACGCGTCCGTTCTTGTTGGACGGCTCCATGAACGACTCCGTCTCCAACCGCACCGCGAGCCCGTCCGAGGAGACGGCCACCAGGTACGGTCCGAGCACCACGTCCTCCGCTGGCGGTGCGCCGTCGCCCGCGAACAGCTCCGGCTGCGGCACGCCGTTGACCTCCGGGACGCCAGCGGGGACGACCCGCGGGTCAAAGCTGGCGACGCCGACGACCGTCTCCTTGTCGGCGAAGTCGAAGTACTTCTGGACGGGATCACCGTAGCCGGTCGTCTGGGGGAGGTCGTCCACGCGGATCGTGTAGCAGCGGCCGGCACTCGTGAAGAAACCGACCGTCGCCCGAGTCGAGGCGGCGAGCGCGTAGAGCACGCGGTCGCCCTCGCGCACCCGGATGGCGCCCAGGTCCGTGTAGGACCGCTGGCGCTTGACCCATCCGTCCTTGGTCACGAGGACGTAGACGTCTTCCTTGATGATGTAGTCCTCGGCCGAGTACTCCACGACGGCGTCGGGACCCGTGATCTCAGACCGGCGCTCGTCGGCGTAGCGCTTCTTGATGTCGCGAAGCTCCTTGCGGACCAGCTTCCAGCGTCCGGCCTCGTCCGCCAGCAGGGCCCGGATCTCAGCCGCACGGGCTTCCTTCTCGGCGAGCTCCTTCAGGATGGCGTCGATCTCCATCCGCGCCAGCCGGTACAGCTTGATCTCCAGGACGGCATCGGCCTGCTCCTCGTCGAGCCCGAAGCGGTGACGGAGCCGCGCATTCGCGTCGGCCTTGTTCTTGGAGGAGCGGATCAGCTTGATGGCCTCGTCCAGCGCGTCGAAGATGATCGCGAAGCCCTTGAGGATGTGGATCCGGCGTTCCAGCTGGCGCAGTTCGTACGCCAGCCGGCGCGTGACGACCTCCAGGCGGAAGTCCAGGAAGTGGCGTAGGGCCGTGCGCAGATCCACCTTCTTGGGCGCGGCCACCTCGGGGTTCGAGGTCGGCACGAGCGCCGTCAGGTTGACGTGGAAGCGGGTCTGCAGCGGCGTGTGCTTGAACAGGTAGGCCATCGCGGCCTCCGCGCTGGCGCCCCGCTTGATCTCCAGGACGATCCGGACGTCCTCCGTCGACTCATCGCGGACGTCGACGATCTGGGGCACCTTCCCCTGCCGGATGTGGTCCGCAATCTTCTCAATGAGGTCCGCCTTCTGGATGGCGTATGGGATGGACGTGATGACGGCCGTCGTCTTGCCCTCCATCACGTACTCGCCGCGCAACTCGATGGGCCCTTCCCCTTTCTCGTAGATCTTCGCGATCTCGTCGGGCGTGTTGAGGATGCGCCCGCCCGTCGGGAAGTCCGGCCCTTTGACATGCTGGAGGAGCGTGTCGAGCCGAGCATTCGGGCTTTTGACGAGTGCGAGGCACGCATCCACGACCTCGCCGAGGTTGTGCGGCGGCACGTTCGTGGCCATGCCCACGGCGATCCCGGTGGCCCCGTTGATGAGGAACGTGGGCACCGGCGACGGCAGCACGACGGGCTCGAACAGCTGGCCATCGTAGGTCGGGCGGAAGGCGACCGTGTCCTGCTTGATCTCGCGCAGCAGCTCCGCGCCGAGGGCCCGCAGTCGCGCCTCGGTGTACCGCATCGCCGCTGGCGCGTCACCGTCGAGCGACCCAAAGTTGCCCTGGCCGTCCACCAGCGGGGCCCGCAGCGACCACTCCTGGGCCATCCGGACCATCGCGTCATAGATGGCCGTGTCCCCGTGCGGGTGGTACTTGCCCATCGTCTCGCCGACGATCGTGGCGGACTTCCGGTGCCGCGACTCCGGCCCGAGCCGGAGGTTCGTGTACATGGCGTAGAGGATCCGCCGCTGGACCGGCTTGAGGCCGTCACGGACGTCCGGCAGCGCGCGACTGGTGATGACCGAGAGAGCGTAGGTGAGGTAGCGCTCCTTGGCGGTTTCGTGGAGCGGGATCGTATCGACGACGGGCATTCGCAAACACACGTGGGGGGATGCATCAAATGTAGCGAGTGCCCATGACACCTCACGTCACAGGTGGCCGTCGCATATTGCAGTCCGTCCGGCCCGACCCATGCGCGCGCTCCTCCCGCTTCTTTCCGTCCTGCTGGCGTCCGTCGCCAGCGGGCAGGCCCCGCTCAGCGGAACGCTCTCCGCACCCGACGGGACGCCCTATGCCGATGTCGAGGTGCGGCTGGAGAGCGGCCGTCTCGACATTCCTGACTCGACGCGGACGGATGCCGAGGGGCGCTTCGCCTTTGAGCGCGCCGTCGCGGGCGCCATCGTCGTCTCCACTGGCGGCGAGCCGCTGTGGCTCCCGCTGGCGATCCCCGACGGCGCCAGCGGGCCGTTCACCCTCGACCTGGTGGTGCCAAGGGTGCGCGGAGAGGGTGCGGACTACCTGGCGGGCTTCCGCGCATCAGGAACACGCCCGCTGGCGGAGGTCCTCTCGGTCTACGTCGCGGCCGAGGCCGGCCACCGGACGCCGGCCACATCGCCGGAGTTGGAGGCCGCGACCGAGGAGATGCAGGCCCGGGTCTCGGAGGCTCCGCTCGACCGCAAGAATGCGGTGCGCGATTCGCTCCGAGCCCTTGTTGGCCCCCTGTACGAGGCCGCGCTCCAACCCCGGATCGACGCGTACGATGCAGCCTTGCCCGCTGGCGCTCTGGAGGGGACCGCGACGGCCCACGCGTTTTGGAGGCTCTACCGCATCACGCCCGACTCGCTGACGGCGCTCCGCGTGCTGGAGACGGTCCCCACGGACGCCCCGCTGTGGTCGTTCCAAGGCCTGTCGCGGAGCGGCGTCAACAACACCCTGTTCCTGCTCGCGCGGGCACTCGTTCCAGACGGTGGGCCGGTCCCAGCGCCTCTCGACGCCTACTTCCGGGCGCTCGCATACGGCTATCCCGATCCGAACGTCCGCGCACAGGCGTCAGGCGTGCTCGTCGGCGTGCTGCGCAGCGCGGGCGACGATCAGCGCGCCGCTGTTGGCGTGGACCGGCTCTATCGCGAGCACCCGGACTCGTACCAGGCCGAGCGGCTGCGCCGCGACGAGGCCGAGGACCGACGCGTGCAGGCCGGGCGCCAGCTGCCCGACTTCGCCATTCCCTCCCTTGCGGATTCGACGGTGATGATCACCCGCGCGGACCTCAGCGGGAAGACTGTCCTGGTCGAC
>JBCDLV010000239.1:0-5508 GCA_038744895.1 Bacteroidota bacterium
ATGCCGACCGACACGCGGATCAGCTCCGGCGTCACACCGCTGGCGCGCTGCTCGCGGTCGGAGAGCTGCTGGTGGGTCGTGCTGGCCGGGTGGATCACGAGCGTCTTGGCGTCGCCGACGTTGGCGAGGTGGCTGGCCAGCTCGACACCCTCGATAAACGCCCGGCCGGCCTCCTGGCCGCCACGAATGCCGAACGAGAGGACGCTCCCAAAAGCGCCCTCGCGGAACTGGCGCCGTGCGACATCGTGGCTCGGATGACTCGCCAGCGAGGGGTGCCACACCCACTCGACCGCCTCGTGTCGGTCGAGCCATGCGGCCAGCGCGTTCGCGTTCTCGGCGTGGCGCTGGCCCCGCAGCGAGAGCGTCTCGACCCCTTGGAGCAGCAGGAACGCGTTGAAGGGCGAGAGCGCCGGGCCGAGGTCGCGAAGCCCTTCGACGCGGGCCCGAATGATGAACGCCAGGTTGCCCAGGTCGCTCTCCGGGTTGAACACGTCCGTGAACCGGAGCCCGTGGTAGCCGTCGCTCGGCTCGGTGAAGAGCGGGAACCGCCCGTTCCGCCAGTCAAACCGGCCGGCGTCTACGATCACGCCGCCGATCGACGTGCCGTGCCCACCGATCCACTTCGTCGCGGAGTGCGTCACGATATCGGCCCCGTGCTCGATCGGCCGGACGACGTAGCCGCCTTGCCCGAACGTGTTGTCCATCACCAGCGGCACGCCGACGCGGTGTGCAGCCTCCGCCAGCGGGGCGATGTCGGGCACCGACAGATCGGGATTGCCGAGCGTCTCGGTGAAGAAGGCCCGCGTGCGGTCGTCGGCGAGCGCAGCGAACCCCGCTGGCGACTCGTCCTCCACGAACCGCGTCTCGATGCCGAGGCGGCGCAGAGCCACCTTGAGGAGGTTGTAGGTCCCGCCGTAGAGCTTGCTGCTGGCGACGATGTTGTCGCCCGCTTGCGCCAGCGTGGCGAACGTGACGGTGTGCGCAGCCTGGCCCGACGCCACCGCGAGGGCAGCGGCGCCCCCTTCGAGGGCGGCGACGCGCTTCTCCAGCACGTCCGTCGTCGGGTTCATGATGCGGGTGTAGATGTTGCCGAACTCCTCCAGCCCGAAAAGCCGCGCGGCGTGGCTCGTGTCGTCGAAGGTGTAGGAGGTCGTCTGGTAGACGGGCACGGCACGGGCATTCGTCGCCGAGTCCGGCTCCTGGCCGGCGTGGAGTTGGAGGGTGTCGAAGTGGTGGGACCGGGTCCGGTCCGTGTAGTCGCTCATGGCGGCAGGGGAAGCGGCCTGCCGGTCGGGGGATACGAGAAAACCCCCTCCCGGCCGGGCCAGGAGGGGGTTTGCGTGTGAGGCGCGTCGGTTGCTACCGAGGCCCTGTTCGCGACCGCTCCCGACCCGTGCGGGTCATGCAGCACATCATCATCCCCATGCAGCACATGGCGGAGGGGGCGGAGATGTAGCGGGAGTGGGTCACGTGTGTGGGGTGCGACAGCTCGTCCTGTCGAGCACCAATGTGGGGCCAGACCCGCCGATCGCGCAAGAGGGGCTGCAAGAAAAAGCGGACCGCCACGTCTCGCCCTACCCCGGAGCATGGTCGCCAGCGGGGCTCCTCGCGCGCAGCATCTAGCGCGCCGCAGTCTGGCCTGCTGCCGGGGTTCACGGCTGGTTAATCGCACGGGAGGAGCCGTCGATACCCAGACCCCTCGGGCTCCACCATGTCTCCTCGCGTCCTCGTCACCATTGCTTTTGCACTGTGTGTCGCTGCTCCGTCAGATGCGCAGCGACGCAACATCCAGGTGTACGGCGTCGCGGAGGGCCTTCCGCAGGCCACGGTTCGCGACATCGAGCAGGACCACCGTGGGCGGCTATGGCTCGCTACAGACGGCGGCCTGAGTGCGTTCGACGGGGTCGAGTTCACCAACTACTCCGTGGCGACGGGCCTGCCGGGCAACTCCGTTTCCTCGATCGAACTGGCCACAGAAACCGCGTGGCTGACGGTCCAAGATGTGGGCGTCGTTCGATTCGTTCGGAACCGATTCGAGACCGTCGTTCGCGACCCAGGCTACGACCGCGATCTCATCGTAGACGACGACGACGGAAGCGTCTGGGTGGGGGGCTCTGCTGGTCTCGGGCGTATTGACCCGCAAGGACGCTTCGACACGGTCCCTCTGGCGCCCCGAGGCATGACATCGCCAGCTGTCCACAGCCTCGTCCGTACGGATTCCTCGACGCTTTGGGTGGCGACGGAGACCGGTCCGCTTCGGGTCCGCCGAGGCCGCGCGTCGCGCCCGCTTGACTACCGTGGGGAGGTCAACGAGGTCAGGAGGTACAGGGACCAGATCTGGGTCGCCACGGATGTGGATGGCGTCCTCGTCTACGACCTCGACGGTCGCCAGCTGGCGCAGCTAGGCGCCGATGAGGGCATCGCCAACAACTCGGCGTTTGGCTTCGGGACAGATGGCTCGGGGGAGCTCTGGGTCGGAACGTGGCAAGGTGCCTGCCGGCTCACCGGCGAAGGAGCCCCGGCCTGCCTCACCTCCCGCGATGGCCTCAGTGACGTCCGGGTCTACGACCTCTTGGCGGACTACGAGGGAGGCCTCTGGTTTGCCACGCACGGAGCCGGCGCCTACCGGTACAGCGGTTTCACCGGCGTGGAGGACCGCTTCGTGGTCTACGACGAGTCGTTCGGGCTGCTCGACGATTCGGTCTGGGGGCTGGGGGTTCTTCCGAACGGAGAGATCCTCGTGGGCCACACCAGCGGGATGACACGCATCACCGGAGAGACGACCCGGGCCCTCTCCACGAACGACGGGCTGCCCGGACCGTTCGTAACCCGGATGGTGCCGGATGGCTCAGGAGGCCTGTACGTCGGCACGTCCGGAGGGCTCGCCCGCTATGCCAACGGCCGGTTCACCCGCATTCCCGGCGTCACTCCGGGCCCAGGCGAGTTCATCGGGACCACCTACCGAACGTCGGACGGCCGTATCTGGACGAGCGTGTTCGGGGATGCGCTGTACGTCGTCGAGGGTGGACGAGGGCGACGGGTGGATGCCGCATCCATCGGCTTGCCGAACCCGCGGGTTCGCAAGATGGCCGAGGACGCCGAGGGACGCCTCTGGATCGGGTTCGACGGTGGCGTTCACCGGCTCCACCCGGATGGCACGTGGCGGACGTTCACCGAAGCCGACGGGCTCCCTGCCACGGCGCACTACGTCACGATCGCAGCCGACGGAACGGCGTGGGTCGGCGGCGGAGGCGGCGCGCTCGCCCGGATCTATCCGGACGACTCCATCGCCGCGTTCCAGTTGCAGGGTCAGCTGGGCGGGTCGTCCATCTTCATGGTCGAGACCGACAGCCGCAACAGGCTCTGGCTCGGGACGAACCGAGGCGTCGCGAGGGTCGACCTGGATCGCTACAGCGGCTCCGGAGCTCCCTCGTATCGCCTCTATGGCGCCGGCGACGGCTTTTCGCCGCTGGAGGTGAATGCCGGGACGTTCGTCGAGGACACAGACGGCCACCTGTGGTTCGGCACGGTCGCTGGCGTCGTCCGCTACAACCCGGACGCCGACACCATCGAGCCGGCACAGCCCCGGCTGGCGATCACGGACATCGCGCTCCGGTACGGCGAGATCCCGTGGGAGCCCTACGCACAGGGCATCAACGCCAGCGGCGTCCCCAACCTGCTCCGCATCCCCTCCAGCGAGAACCACCTGGCGTTCGAGTTCACCGCCGCCAGCTTCGACGACCCCGAGTCGATTCAGTACCAATTCTTTCTCGACGGGTTCGACCAGAGCTGGAGCCCCGCCACGGGCAACCGGCGGGCGACCTATGCCAACCTGCCACCGGGCGAGTACGCGTTCTGGGTGCGGGCACGCAAGGGCCGCGGCGCCTGGTCGGAGATCCGAAAGCCCATCACCGTCATCATCGTGCCTGCGTGGTGGGAGAACTCGTCGGTCCAGTCGCTGCTGGCGTTTTGCCTGCTGGCGCTGATCGGCGGCGGCATCTGGTGGCAGTCGACGTCGCACAGCCGCCAGCGGGCTGCGCTGGAGCGCGCCGTTGCCGAGCGGACCGCCGACCTCGCACACGCCCGGGAGGAGGCGCTCGCGGCTGCTCGCGCCAAGAGCGAGTTCTTGGCCACCATGAGCCATGAGATCCGCACGCCCATGAACGGGGTCGTCGGCATGGCGGATCTGCTCGGCGAGACCGACCTGAGCGACGAGCAGCAGGATTACGTCGATACGATCCAGGTCTCCGGGGATGCCCTTCTGGCGCTCATCAACGACATTCTGGACCTCTCCAAGATCGACGCGGGAGGGATCGAGATCGAGAGCGTTCCCTTCGAACCGGCCCGTCTCGTCCGTGAGTCCGTCGGTGTCGTCCGCCTCCAGGCCGAGGCGAAAGGACTGGCAGTCCACGTGGACATCGACGACGCCACGCCGTCGGTCGTGCTCGGCGACCCCACCCGCATCCGGCAAGTCTTGGTCAACCTCTTGTCGAACGCCGTCAAATTCACGCCCGAGGGCCAGGTGGTGCTCCGCGTCTGTCCTCGAGAAACACCGTGTTCCGATGCCACCTGGAGGCTGGGGTTCTCCGTCGAGGACACCGGCATCGGCATTGCCCAGGACCGCCAGCAGGCTCTCTTCGAGGCCTTTACCCAGGCCGATGCCTCGACGACACGCGAGTACGGAGGCACGGGCCTCGGCCTGACCATTTCGGAGCGTCTCGTCCGCCTGATGGGTGGCGAGCTCACGGTCGAGAGTGACGTCGGCAAAGGCTCGACGTTCGCGTTCGACCTCTGCGTCGAGACCGGCGAGGAGCGCCGGACCGTATCCCGCGAGGGCAACGCCGCCAGCCAGGCGCCCGGCGTCGATGGGTCGCTCCGGATCCTGGTGGCCGAGGACAACCTGGTCAACCAGAAGGTGATCGTTCGGACGCTGGTGGCCCTCGGACTCGAAGCAGACGTGGTCAACGACGGCGTCGAGGCTGTCGACACGCTTCGGATCGCCGCGGAGGACGGTATCCCCTACGACGTGGTCCTGATGGACATCCAGATGCCACGACTCGACGGCCTGGGGGCCACACGACGCATCCGGTCCGAGTTGGCGGCTTCGGCCCAGCCCACGATCATCGCCCTCACCGCCAACGCCCTCGTCGGTGACGAGCATCGGGCCATCGACGCCGGCATGGACGCGTACCTCTCGAAGCCTGTCCGCCGAGACGCCCTGGTGGCCGCGCTCCGCACGATCTGCCCCAACCACGACCACGAGCCCACGATGTTGGTCCGGGGCCCGCTGGCGCAGACGGCCCAGTCTGCAGGCGCCTAGCGCACCGGTCGCAGGTCTAGAGCACCACTTCCGGAGCCGGCTGGCGACGGTTGTAGTGCGATGCCATCACGGCTCCGTAGGCCCCCGTGGTGCCGATCAACACGACGTCTCCTTCGACCGCTTCCGGGAACGGGCGGCCGTGCGCGAACGCGTCGCCCGACTCGCAGATGGGGCCGACGATCTCGGCC
>JBCDLV010000240.1:0-5503 GCA_038744895.1 Bacteroidota bacterium
CATCGTCGGGTACGAGCGCTTCTTCTTCTGGGTGCTCATCGCGACCATCCCAAGCTTCCTGGTGGCCGCCCGCATCCACATCGACCCCGAGTTCGGCAAGAAGAAGGACGAGCCCGCCGTCGCATAAGCCGTTCGTCTAGACCGCCAGCGGTGCACCTGCCAGCGGGATCTTCCCCATGACCCTCCGCCCGCTCCGCCGCGACGAAACCGACGCTGCGCATGCGCTCTGGCAGAGGAGCGCACCGCACGACGCGGTGTCACTCGACCTCTTCCACGAGAAGGTGTGGGGCGAGCCCGCTGGCGTCGTGCTGGCTGCCGAGACGGACAGTCGGTTGGTAGGACTGGGCGTCGGCGTTTTGTGGACGGTACCTGCGGCCGTTCGAGGCAGCCTTCGCCTGCTGGCGGTCGCTCCAGAGGCGCGGCGTCGGGGCATCGGGGCGGCTCTCGTGGATGCCCTGGCGGACGCCCTCCGCCAGCGGGGGGCGACGGCGCTTCGCGTGGCCGAGGCGGCGCCCAACTACCTCACGCCCGGGGTCGATGTCCGCTACGCCGCAGCACCCGAATTCTTGGAGGCGCTCGGGTTCGAGCGTCTCGGCGAGTCGGTCAACCTCGGCGTGGACCTGGCATCCTCCGATTGGCACACCGGGCCCGAGGAGACCTCGCTGGCGGAGGCCGGCGTGGAGATCCGTCGCGGCCACCGGGCAGACCGCGACGCGCTCGGCCGGCTCCTCGATGCCAACTGGCCCGGCTGGCGCCCGGAGGTCGGGATCGCACTCCGGCGGGAGCCGATTAGCCTCCACGTCGCCGTGCGGGAAGGCAGCGTGCTGGGGTTCTCGTGCCACAGCACCAACAATGCGGAGCTTGGCTGGTTTGGCCCGATGGGTACCTCGCCAGAGGCGCGCGGGCTCGGCATCGGCGCCATCCTCTTGCGTCGGTGCCTGCGCGATCTGCGCCAGCAGGGGCACGAGCGCGCCACGATCGCGTGGGCGGCAGCGCTGCCGTTCTACGAGCGGTCCTGCGGGGCGACCGTCGCGCGGCGCTTCTGGCGCTACGAGCGCCCGCTATAAACGTCCGCTGTAGCGAGCCGCGAGCCCTCGGAGCACGTGCCACACGGTGAGCGCTGCGAGCGTCGCCGTCCGCCCGCTGGCGTCGTGCATCGGGTTGAGCTCGACCACGTCGACGGAGGACACATGAGGGGAACGGCCACAAGCTTCCGCCGCGGCCAGCCACACCGGTACGGCGAGCCCGCCCACGCCCAGAGCGCTCACGCCCGGAGCGGCATCGAGGGCGTCGAGATCGAACGAGGCGAATGTGCGTCCGTCGAGGGCATCCACCAGCGACCGTGCGCGCGTCACCGTCAGGTCCTCGGCCCACACGACCTGCCCCGATCGGCGCACGACCTCCGCGTGGTCGGCGGCGACACGCCAGGGGTGGAGACCGGCAACCGTGTAGCCAGCACAGAGACCCGACGGGTGGTCGAGCATCTGTCGGAACGGAGAGCCCGAGTGGCCGTGCCCCTTATCAGTCGGCCGCACGTCGGTGTGCGCGTCCCAGTTGAGAGCGCGCACGGGGCGTTCCGTCGCGACGTAGCCCAGGAAGTGCCCGTACGCCGTCTCGTGCCCGCCGCCCAGGACGATCGGCACGATGCCGCGCGTGAGCAGGTCGCCCACACGCTCCGCCAGCAGGGCCTGGTCCGCCTCCAGGTCGCCGGTCACGTCGATGTCGCCGAGATCGGCCGTCTGGTCGAGGAGTGCCGAGAACGGACCGGGGTCTCGGGCGTCGGGCGTCATCCGGTGCAGCGCCTCGCGGATCGCCAGCGGGCCGTCGGCAGCGCCAGGACGGCCCCCGTTGCGGCGGACGCCCTCGTCGGAAGGGAAGCCCACTATCGCCACGCGCGTGTCCGAACGCAGCGGCGCGTCGCGGAGCCAATCTCGGAGCCGGGGGTCAGCCATCGGCCGCCTCCCACACGGTCTCTCCGGCGACAACCGTGCGTGCGACCGGCTCCGCCCGCCACGTCGCCAGCCACACGTCGAGCGACGGCGCATCGACGAGGGCCACATCAGCCGGAGCGCCAGGCGCGAGCGAGCCCGTGCCATCGGACAGGCACAGCGCACGCGCAGCATCCGCGGTCGCGCCGCGCAGCGCCTCCGCTGGCGTCATCCGCTGGCGGGTGCACGCGAGCCACAGCGCGAGGCCCAGGCTGTTCGACGGCGCCGAGCCCGGGTTGAGGTCCGTCGCGACTGCCACGCGAACGCCCGCATCGAGCAGCCGCCGCGCCGGCAGCGGCTCCTGCCCGAGGACGAGCGTCGCGATTGGCAGGCTCACCGCGACCGTGCCGGCCTCGGCAAGTGCCGCGATGCCGCTGGCGGAGATGCACTCCAGGTGATCGACAGAGGCCGCGTTCACCTCAGCGGCGAGCGCCGCCCCACCGCCGTCGCTCAGTTGGTCGGCATGGAGCTTGGCGCGGAGCCCGTGCCGAGCGCCAGCAGTGCAGATCGCCCGCGCCTCGTCGGTCGTGAAGGCACCCTCTTCGACGAAGACGTCCAAGAACGCTGCGAGCCCGCCGGCGGCCACCGCCGGGATCATCTCGTCGGCGATCAGGCGGACGTACGCGTCGCGGTCGTCGGCGAACTCGGGCGGGACGACGTGTGCGGCCAGGAGCGTCGGCACGATCCGCTGGGGAATGTCCTCGGCCAGCTGGCGATAGACGCGGAGCACGCGAAGCTCGTCGGCGAGGGTGAGGCCGTAGCCGGTCTTGGCCTCGACCGTCGTCACACCCTCCCGGAGCATCGCGTGGGCCCGCTGGCGCGCGCCCTCGGCGAGTTCGGCGTCGCTGGCCGCGCGCGTCGCGCGGACGGTCGAGAGGATGCCGCCTCCGCGCGCGGCGATCTCCAGGTACGGCGTCCCGCGCAACCGCTCCACGAACTCGTCGGAGCGATCTCCTGCGAACGCGAGGTGCGTGTGGCAATCGACGAGCCCTGGAACGACGAGGCGTCCGCCTGCGGACTCGCGCCTGGCACCGGCGAACTGCCCCCCGAGGTCCGCCTCGGGCCCAGCCCAGACGATGCGGCCGTCCTCCCAGACGAGCGCCGCATCGTCGACGAGGCCAGCGTCGCGACCGCCAGCGGGGCACATCGCCAGCTGGCCGATGTCCGTGAGAACCGTCATGGGAGGGGGCCGACAACCGCCTCGGCCGCTGCGGCGATCGCTCCCGAGCGGACGAGGTCGGTGGCCGCCTCCAGGTCCGGCTCGAACGGCGTGTCCTCCGAACGGAACGGCACCCGCTGGCGGATGGCCGCGGCGGCAGCCTCGACGCCGTGACCGGCACGCAGCGGACGACGCGCGTCGAGCGCCTGCGCTGCACACAGTGCCTCGACGGCGAGCACACGCTCAGCGTTTTCGACGACGCGAAGCGCCTTCCGCGCGCCCCACGCGCCCATCGAGACATGGTCCTCCTGACCACGGCTCGACGGGATCGAGTCGACAGACGCCGGGTGGCACAGCGTCTTGTTCTCGCTCACGAGCGCCGCCGCCATGTACTGCGGGATCATAAAACCGGACCGCAGCCCCGACCCCTCGACCAGGAACGGCGCCAGCCCGTCGCCACCGTCGACGAGCCAGTACGTCCGGCGCTCCGAGATGGAGGCCCACTCGGCGATGGCGATAGCGGCCGTGTCGAGCGCCAGCGCGAGGGGTTGGCCGTGGAAGTTGCCCGCCGAGACGATGTCGGGCCCGCTGGCGCCAGCGGCCTCCGACCGAGACGGCGCTGCCCGAGACGGCGCTGCCCGAGACGGCGCCGCAAAGACGAGCGGGTTGTCCGTGACGGCGTTCAGCTCGCGCTCGACCGTCGCCGCGGCATAGGCGATCGCATCGCGGCTGGCGCCGTGGACCTGCGGCACGCAGCGGACGGAGTACGGGTCCTGCACGCGACCACAGTCGCGGTGGCTCCGGAGGATCTCCGAGCCGTCGAGAAGGCAGCGGACAGCCTCGGCCGTCTGTGCATGACCGGGGTGTCGGCGCACGTCGGCCACGCGGGCGTCGAACGGGCGCGCCGAGCCCAGCCGGGCGTCGACCGTCATCGCTGCGATCACGTCGGCCGTCGTCGCCAGCCGGGCGGCGCGCTGGGCGACCTCGACAGCATGGGCCAGCATGAACTGGGTCCCGTTGATGAGCGCCAGCCCGTCCTTGGCTCCGAGCGCGACCGGCGACAGACCGCGCCAGCGGAGCGCCTGAGCCGATGGGACGGGTCCGTCGTCTCCCCACACCCGGCCTTCGCCGATCAGCACCAGCGCCAGGTGCGCCAGGGGCGCGAGGTCTCCCGAAGCCCCCAGACTGCCCTGGCTCGGGACGACCGGGATGAGGTCCGCGTCGAGCAGGTCGAGCAGGCCGCGCACCACCGACGGCGACACGCCCGAGACGCCCAGGCCGAGCGCGTGCGCCTTCAGCGCGACCATTCGTCTCGTGATCGGCTTCGACACCGGCTCGCCGACGCCGCATGCATGCGACCGAAGCAGGTTGAGCTGGAGCCGTGCCACGTCCGCCGGTCCGATTCGCGTGGACTTGAGCGCGCCGAATCCCGTGTTGAGGCCGTAATGCAACCTGCCGTCGCAGAGCGCGGCCTCCACGAGCCGGCGGCTCTCGGCGACGCGCCCGTCCGGCTGGCGGAGGTCGTGGGCGAGCTCGGCGAGGCTGGCGTCGAGGTCCGCGTCGAGCGAGGCGAGGCGGAGGTCTGTCTGTGTGTCGATCATCGCGAGCGCCAACGGTGCGGACCGGTTCGGATGCTTGCAGTCATCGGTCGAGGCTGGTCGGGTCGAGGCTGGCCGGGTCCACGCTGGGCAGGTCGATGCCGCGGTCGCGGGCCGTCTCGATGGCGTCGGGGTAACCGGCGTCGGCGTGGCGCATGACGCCTGTTCCGGGGTCGGCCGTGAGCACGCGGCGCAGCCGCTCGCCAGCGGGGTCCGTCCCATCGGCGACGCAGACCATGCCGCTGTGCATCGAGTACCCGATCCCGACCCCGCCGCCGTGGTGGAGGCTCACCCACGACGCGCCGCAGGCCGTGTTCAGCATGGCGTTCAAGAGCGGCCAGTCGCCGATAGCGTCGGAGCCGTCGCGCATGCCCTCGGTCTCTCGGTTCGGGGACGCGACCGATCCGGTGTCGAGGTGGTCTCGCCCGATGACCAGCGGCGCGCTTACCCTCCCCGTGCTCACCAGCCAGTTGAACCGCTCACCGGCTTCGGCGCGCTCGCCATATTCGAGCCAGCAGATCCGCGCTGGAAGCCCTTGGAAGTGAACCTTCTCTCGGGCGAGGCGAATCCAGCGCTGGAGGTGGTCGTTCTCCGGGAAGAGGTCTGTGATGGCATCGTCCGTGGCGGCGATGTCGGCCGGGTCGCCGCTGAGGGCTGCCCAGCGGAAGGGGCCAGACCCTTTGCAGAACAGCGGGCGGACGTACTCGGGGACGAACCCGGGAATCTCGAAGGCATCGGTTCGGCCGCGACGGTCGGCG
>JBCDLV010000241.1:0-5487 GCA_038744895.1 Bacteroidota bacterium
CCAGAGGTCGCCGTGGAGAAGCGACGGCGGCGGGCGCTCCGGCAAGATGTCCCCGAGCCGCGCCACCAATCGGTCGAGCCGCCGGTCCCACGCCGTGTCCCACGCGCCCCGCTGGCGCACGGTCTCGGCCTGCGCTCGCAGGCGGCGTTCTCCGAAAAACACAGGCCACGTCTCCGCCCAGCCGTTCCGCTGCGGCTTGCTGCCGATCCAGTTGTCGTCGAGCCATCCATAGGCGCCATCGCCGGGCGCCTCCGCGCGGTGAAGCTCGGCCAGCGCCTCCCCAAACCGGCGCCACTCATGCGGAGAAGGCCTCCCCCGCTCCAGCCACGGAAGCACCAACACGCCCAGTTCCCTGCTGGCGACCTCCACCGCCAGCGGAGTGGGAACGGCCAGCGCGTCGGACGCGGCCTCGGCGAGCGCCGCCAGAGCCTCGGCCTCCGCGGCATAGGTGCGCGCTGCCTCGCTGCCGCCCCACTTGACGAACACGGGCCCGCTGGCGGTCTCGACGCGGGCCGCGCTCGACACGTCGCCCCCGCCGACGCCAGCAACGGAGTGGACCGCGCCAGCGGAGGCCTCGACGACGGCACGGACCGTCTCGGGCAGCATCAGCCGCGTGAGCGCTCGCGGAGCACCATCATCAGCACCGCCAGGATGACCAGCTCTTCGTGCTCCGTGGGCAAATCGGACGTTCTATCGAGCGAAAACCGCCCCTCGAAGAACGCACGCTTCTTCTGGAGCTTCATGACGGGCGTCCCCTCCCGCTCGGGCGTGTCTGGATCGTCATACTCCACCGAGTAGCTCGGGTTGATGAAGTAGCTCGCGAAGGGGACGTCGCCGAGGAGCCCATCCAGGACTTTCTTCCAGGGGTTGTCCTCGTGGATCCGGAAGACAGATTCGCCTTCGGCGTTGAGCACGTCGTAGCGCGCGCGCCAGAGAGACCGGCGGCCTTGGCGCACCAGCGTGCCAACGACTCGTCCCGTCCCGTCCTTGATGAGGTACGCTGCGTTGAAGTCGAGCACGCGGTCCGCCTCGATCGTGTAGAGCACCGTCTGCTTGGTCTCGTCGCGGTAGACCTTGACGGCTTCCTTGATCTTGAACGCCTTCTGATGGACGTGGAAGATGGGCGCGCCTGCGGCGTCCGTCACCCGAATCTGCGGCGCAATCGCAACGATCTTGAACGAGAGGTCGAGAGGGTATTGCATCGGTTCGGGTGGTGGAGTCGGACGTTACCACCCGTAGATCTCGCGGAGCCTGTGGAGAATGGCGTCGGTGGTCCGATCGACGATGTCGTAGACGTGGTCGAAGCCCTCGGGGCCTCCGTAGTAGGGATCCGGCACCTGGTAGTCCCCGGGCTCGGGGTCGAACTCGCGGAACAGGCGAACGCGCGTGCTGTGATCGCCGTCCGGGTCCAGCGCCAGCGTGTCGTGGAGGTTGCCTTTGTCCATCACGAAGATGTGGTCGAACTCGTCGAGGTCGTGCCGCGCCAGCTGGCGTGCCTGGAGGCCTGAGAGGTCGGTGCCGCGCTGCGCCGCCGTAGCCGTCATCCGACGGTCGGGCGGGGCTCCCACGTGCCACCCGCCCGTACCGGCCGAGTCGACGATCACGCGGTCTGCCAGGCCTGCGTCGGTCACCTTCTGCTGAAAGACGCCCTCAGCCACCGGGCTCCGACAGATGTTGCCGAGGCAGACGAAGAGGACGCGGACGGTGCGGTCGGGCATGGGACTGGGGACTGGGGACTGGGGACTGGGGACTGGGGACTGGGGACTGGGGACTGGGGACTGGGGACTGGGGACTGGGGACTGGGGACTGGGGACTGGGGACTGAAGGTGCCCGCCGGCGGCGACGCCTCGCCACTGCGCGGCTCCATTGAATCAGGACCCCAAATGTGTCTGGCACGGCCTGGCCCGATACGACCTGTCAGAGCGCAACCCGTTCTCGCTCCGCCCCCACGCTCCCACTCATCGACTCACAGTCCGATGTCCTCGACGAGATCATCCGCCAGGGACGCAAGGACATCGATGTAATCTCCCCATCCGACACGGGACTCACGGGGAAGCGTCGCGGCGCCTTCTGCCCATCGCTGCTCGGAGACCTGCCCGTCACGGCTCGTCACGTAGCGGATCCGCGCGACGAGGAAGCGGCGCCCTTCGACCAAGGCGCCTACCGCCAGCCGGTCGCGCTGGGCGTCGACGGAGAATGTCAAGCTGTCGACAGACACGACCAGCTCCAGGGCCTGCCGGAGGGAATCCGGCATGTCGTCCACGCGCTGGACACGGGCACGCGTTCCCCGGTCCACCATGAAGTCGAACATGCGGTCGTACACCTCGGCGCCATCTCCAGGAAGCGCAGCCGGGCCGAGTTCGATTCCGACAGACCGAATCGGAGTGACCACAGGCCCGCTGGCGGCCTCGCGCGCAGCCATCGGAGCGGACGACGAGCAGCCGACGACGGCAACGGCGAACAGCAACAAGACGAAAACGCGCATGGGACGAGAGCCGGGGAGACACGTGACAAATTCGATACGCCGACGCTGGGACATGCGACAGGACCCATCGTTTCGCCCCATTTCCAACACTTTCTGAAACCAGGCATCCCCGGACAGTAGGCAACCCTCGCTCGTCTATCTTCGCCGAGCGCACCCCAACCCCATGCTCTCGGACGCCCCTCTGCACACGCCCGGCTCCCTCCTCGCGACCATCGAGTCGCCAGCCGACGTCCGAGCCCTCCATGTCGACCAGCTCCCGCAGCTTTGCGACGAACTCCGGGGCTACATCGTCGACATCGTCTCCGTGCACGGCGGTCATTTCGGGGCATCACTCGGTGTCGTCGAGCTGACGGTCGCGCTGCACTGGGCCTTCGACACGCCCTCCGACCAACTCGTGTGGGACGTCGGCCACCAGGCCTACGGACACAAGATCCTGACGGGGCGCCGCGACGCGTTCCCGACCAACCGCAAGTACGGAGGCCTCAGTGGATTCCCGAAGCGGAGCGAGTCGGCCTACGACACGTTTGGCGTAGGCCACGCGTCCACCAGCATCTCAGCCGCGCTCGGCATGGCCGTCGCGCGAGACCTCAAGCAGACCGACCAGCGCGTCGTGGCCGTCATCGGAGACGGCTCCATGACCGGCGGCCTCGCCTTCGAGGGGCTCAACAACGCCGGCGCGACGGACTCCGACTTACTCGTCGTCCTCAACGACAACCGGATCTCCATCGACCCCAACGTCGGCGCGCTGCACGAGTACCTCGCCGGGCTCTCGGCGTCGGGCGGGTGGAACGCGCTCAAGGACGAAGTCTGGGAGACGCTGGACAAGCTCAAGGGCATGGGCGGCGGCACACTCCAGCGCCTCGCCTCGCGCCTGGAGGACGGCGTCAAGGCTGTGCTCACGCCGGGGATGCTGTTCGAAGCCCTCGGCTTCCGCTACATCGGCCCCACCGACGGGCACGACGTGGTCACGCTGGCGAGGCGCCTCAAGGAGATCCGCCAGCTGCCGGGCCCGATCCTGCTGCACACGCTCACGGTCAAAGGGAAAGGCTTCGGACCTGCCGAGGCCGACCAGGTCAAGTGGCACGCGCAGTCGAGCCCGTTCGACAAGGTCACGGGCAAGAGCCTCGCGACGCCATCCGCCAGCGGGGCCAAGCCACCGAAGTGGCAGCAGGTGTTCGGCGATGCCATCATCGAGCTCGCCGAGGAGGACGAGCGCGTCGTCGGTGTGACGGCGGCCATGCCCTCGGGCACGAGCCTGGGCAAGATGATGTCGGTGATGCCGGACCGGGCCTTCGACGTGGGCATCGCCGAGATGCATGCGGTCGTGTTCGCCGCCGGGCTGGCGACGCAGGGCATGCGCCCGTTCGCCGCCATCTACTCCACGTTCTTGCAGCGTGCGTACGACGGTGTCGTGCACGACGTCGCGCTTCAGAAGCTGCCAGTCGTCTTCTGCATGGACCGCGCGGGCGTTGCCGGTGCGGACGGCCCCACGCACCACGGTGCCCTCGACATTCCGTTTATGCGAGCGGTTCAGGGTCTCGTGTGCGCAGCCCCGTTGGACGAGCAGGACCTCCGGGACCTGCTGTTCACGGCCCTGCAGCACGACGGGCCCTTCGCCCTTCGCTACCCACGCGGCCAGGCCACCGGGATGCCTTTACGGCCCGGCTTCGAGTCCGTTGAGATCGGCAAGGGTCGGAAGGTGCGCGACGGGAGCGACCTCGCATTCGTGACCTACGGTGCCATCGGGCAGTATGCGATCGAGGCCTGCGACCGGCTGGCGGCCGACGGCGTCCAGGCGGCTCACTACGATTTGCGGTTCGTCAAGCCTCTCGATGACGCCCTGCTGACCGAGGTGTTCGGGCGGCACCGCCGGGTGATTACCGTCGAGGACGGTGTGCGGGACGGCGGCGCGGGCTCGGCGGTGGTCGAGTGGGCCTCGGATATGGGCATGCTCGGCGCGACCGAGGTCGTCCGTTTGGGTCTCCCAGACCACTTCTTGGAGCACGGTACGCAGCGCCAGCTGCACGACGAGGTGGGCATCGGGCCAGACGGACTCGTACGGACAGCGCTGTCGGTCGTCGGTAAGGCGGAGGCCGCGTAGGTCTCTCACTCAGCCTCAGCGTCCACCGCCAAGCGGGACAGCTGGCGCAATACGAGCGAGCACTCACGAGAGTCACGCCTACGCTTCACCAGAACGCTCCCGCAAGAGATCCAGCACCGCAGCCTCCGGTGGCCGCAGGCCCGCTGGCGTGTTGCCGACGTTGCGGCGTCTGATGCGGTCGGCCAGGTCGCGCGCCCGGAAGGCCTCCAGCACCCCAGGGTGGATGTAGTAGCGGCGGCACACCGCTGGCGTGTTGCCGAGCACGGCCGCCGTGTCCTTGACCGCTTGCACGATGTGACCGTCGGCGTCCTCCGGCGCCACGGCGCCGACCGCCGCCAGCTGCTCCGCAGCCGTGACCGTCCCGCCCCACGTGCGGAAGTCCTTGGCCGTGAACGCCTCGCCAGTCGTCTCCTGCACGTAGCCGTTGACGTGCCCGCTCTCGACGTCCTGGCGCTCGCCGGACTCGTCGTAGAACTGGAAGAGGTCGTATCCGGGAATGTCGCGGCATGCCTTGACCAACCGCGCCAGCTGGCGATCGCGCACCGACAGGTCGCGCCGCTTGCCGCTCTTGCCGACAAACGTGAAGCGGACCTCCGGGCCGTCGAACGAGACGTGCTTGTCACGGATGGTCGTCAGTCCGTAGGACCCGTTCGTCGAGGCATACTGCTCGTTTCCAACACGGATGAGGGTCTCATCGAGGAGGCGGACGCACAGCGCCAGTACCAACTCGCGGGATAACGACCGCTTTCGCAAGTCCGCCTCGACCCGCTGGCGGATGCTCGGCAGGGCGTCTCCGAACGGGACCATCCGGTCGAACTTGAGGCGACTGCGGTGCGCCTTCCAGTCGGGGTGGTAGCGGTACTGCTTGCGGCCCTTGGCGTCTCGGCCAGTCGCCTGGAGG
>JBCDLV010000242.1:0-5444 GCA_038744895.1 Bacteroidota bacterium
ACGACCGCCAGCGGGTCGCGAGTGAGCGCGGGACTCACCGTGGCGCGATAGGAAACGGAGTGCGGCTCGCCCGACACTCTTGTTGGTCTATCGATATGGACCGATAGATGTTCTGCATCCAAGCTTCGTCATCTGTGGGCTTCCTGGACGGGTGCGGGCCTGGTTTGTGAAGGTATCGGCATTGGGCGATGCGGTGGCGCCCGGTAGTTTTGTGGTCCTGAACTGACGCGCGGTGACTCCCCGCGCACCCCCCAGACCGCACCGCCGTGCCTACGATCAACCAGCTCGTCCGCAAGGGACGCACGCCGAAGCGTAAGACCTCCAAGTCCGCTGCGCTCCAAGGCAACCCGCAGCGCCGCGGCGTCTGCACCCGCGTGTACACGACGACGCCCAAAAAGCCAAACTCGGCCCTTCGGAAAGTCGCCAAGGTCCGCCTCACCAACGGGATCGAGGTCATCGCCTACATCCCAGGCGAGGGCCACAACCTCCAGGAGCACTCCATCGTGCTCGTCCGCGGGGGCCGCGTGAAGGACCTCCCTGGTGTGAAGTACCACATCGTCCGTGGCGCGCTCGACACGGCCGGCGTCGCCGACCGTCGCCAGAGCCGCTCGAAGTACGGCGCCAAGAAGCCGAAGTCCTAACCGCGACGCCACGTCGGGTGCCTCGCCAGCTGTGGCGCTGCGCATCCTGACGGATCTCCAGAGTGCCCCGCTGGCGCGAGCGCCAGCCTACCGATTTAGACCATGCGCAGGAAGCAAGCCGAAAAGCGGATCCCGATCCCCGACCCGATCTACGGGGACGTCACCGTTGCCAAGTTCATCTCCGCCGTCATGCGAGACGGCAAGAAGTCGGTCGCCCAGCGGCTCGTCTACGGCGCATTCGACCTGGTCGAGGAGCGTACCGGTGAACCTGGCGTCGAAGTGTTCCGCCAAGCCATCACCAATGCCGCTCCGCTCGTGGAGGTGCGCAGCCGTCGCGTCGGTGGCGCCACCTACCAGGTGCCCATCGAGGTCCGCCCGGAGCGGCGGACGTCGCTCGCGTTCCGCTGGCTTCTCCAGTATGCCAAGGCCCGCGGCGACAAGTCCATGGCCAATCGGCTCGCAGCGGAGCTGATCGCCGCCAGCCGTGGCGAGGGCGGCGCCGTCAAGAAGAAGGACGACACCCACCGCATGGCCGAGGCCAACAAGGCCTTCGCCCACTTCGCCCGCTTCTAAACCGAATCGTAACGGACGCGGTCCATACCCGGCGCCGCTCATCCGTTCTGCGAGGGAACCTCCAACCTGACCGACATGGCCGACATCACCGGCAAAACGTTCTCGCTTGCGAAGACCCGAACCATCGGGATCTCTGCCCACATCGACGCGGGCAAGACCACGACCACCGAGCGCATCCTCTACTACACCGGTCGCCTGCACCGGATCGGCGAGGTCCACGAGGGCGGCGCCACGATGGATTGGATGGAGCAGGAGAAGGAGCGTGGCATCACCATCACGTCGGCTGCCACGACGGCCGAGTGGAAGGACTACCGCATCAACATCATCGACACGCCCGGCCACGTCGATTTCACGGTCGAGGTTGAGCGCGCTCTCCGCGTGCTCGATGGTGCCGTCGCGCTGTTTTGCGCCGTTGGTGGCGTCGAGCCCCAGTCCGAGACGGTCTGGCGCCAGATGGACAAGTACAACGTCCCCCGCATCGCGTTCGTCAACAAGATGGACCGCACGGGCGCCGACTTCATGAACGCCGTTCAGATGATGAAGGACCGGCTCGGCGCCAACGCGGTGCCGGTCCAGATCCCGATTGGCGACGGCGACATGTTCCGCGGCGTCATCGACCTCATCGAGAACAAGGCCATCGTCTGGGACGATGCGACCCAGGGCATGACCTGGGACGAGATCGACATTCCGGAGGACCTCAAGCCGGCCGCCAAGAAGGCGCGCATCAACCTCCTCGAAGCCGTCGCGGAGCACAACGACGATCTTCTGATGATGTACCTCGAAGGGGAAGACCTCCCCGTCGAGGACGTCAAGGCGACCGTCCGCGAAGCCGTCATCTCGATGGACATCACGCCTGTCCTGTGCGGATCGGCGTTCAAGAACAAGGGCGTCCAGCGTCTTCTCGACGCTGTGATCGAGTTTCTTCCGAGCCCGCTTGACGTGCCTGCCATCGAGGGTCACAAGCCGCGCCAAACCGAAGAAATCGTCTCGCGCCAGCCGGACCCCGATGGTCCGTTCGCGGCTATCGCGTTCAAAATCGCGACCGACCCGTATGTGGGCCGCCTGACGTTTGCGCGGGTCTACTCCGGCACGCTCAACAAGGGCGATTCCATCATCAACGCCAACACGGAGAAGAAGGAGCGTGCCGGCCGGCTCTTGTTCATGCACGCCAACACGCGTGAGGACATCGAGACGGTCAAGGCAGGCGACATCTGCGCCGTTGTGGGCCTCAAGGACGTTCGCACGGGCGACACGCTCTGCGACTCGAAGGACCCGGTCGTGCTCGAGTCGATGGACTTCCCCGAGCCGGTGATCCGGATCGCGATCGAGCCCAAGACTAAGGCCGACATCGACAAGCTCGGCACGGGCCTTCAGAAGCTCGCCGAGGAGGACCCCACGTTCAAGGTGTCCACCGACGACGAGACGGGCCAGACCCTGATCGCTGGCATGGGCGAGCTCCACCTGGAGATCATCGTCGATCGCCTCAAGCGCGAGTTCAAGGTCGAGGCCAACGTCGGTGAGCCGCAGGTGTCCTACCGCGAGGCGATCCGCTCGTCGATCGACCACAAGTACACTCACAAGAAGCAGTCCGGTGGCCGCGGCCAGTTCGCGCATGTCGAGATCGAGTTCTCGCCAGCGGAGCCAGGCACGGAAGGCCTCGAATTCGTGGACGAGATCAAGGGCGGGTCGATCCCGCGCGAGTTCATCCCGTCGGTCCAGAAGGGAATCGAAAGCGCCCTGGACCAGGGCCCGCTGGCCGGGTACCCGATGGAGGGCATCAAGGCCCGCCTCTACGACGGCAAGTTCCACAACGTCGACTCCGACCAGCTCTCGTTCGAGATCGCAGGGCGGATGGCCCTCCGCGAGGCCGCTCGCCGCGCGAACCCGGTCATCATGGAGCCGATCATGAAGGTCGAGGTCATCACGCCCGAGGAGTACATGGGCGATGTGATCGGCGACCTGAACTCGCGGCGCGGTCGCATTGAAGGCATGGGCCAGCGCGGCGACGCGCAGGTCGTGGAGTCCTTTGTGCCGCTCAGCGAGATGTTCGGCTACTCCACCGATCTCCGCTCCAACACCCAGGGGCGGGCGATCTACTCGATGCAGTTCGATCACTACGAGGAGGTGCCGAAGAGCATCGCCGAGGAGATCTCGGCGGGCACGAAGGCCGCCGCCTAGCACATACGGACCCGCTGGCGGCCTCTATCGCCAGCGGGAAAATCACCCAGTTAGACAAGACACACAGACCAACAGGATCATGGCGAAGGAGCAGTTTCAGCGCACGAAGCCCCACGTCAACGTGGGCACGATCGGCCACGTCGACCACGGCAAGACGACGCTGACGGCGGCGATCACGAAGGTCTTGGCCGAGAAGATGGGCGGCGAGGCGAAGGCCTTCGAGGACATCGACAACGCGCCCGAGGAGCGCGAGCGCGGCATCACGATCGCGACGGCGCACGTGGAGTACGAGACCGAGGGCCGCCACTACGCCCACGTCGACTGCCCCGGCCACGCCGACTACGTCAAGAACATGGTCACCGGTGCCGCCCAGATGGACGGCGCCATCCTGGTCGTCGCCGCCACCGACGGCCCGATGCCCCAGACGCGCGAGCACATCCTGCTCGCCCGCCAGGTCGGCGTGCCCTACATCGTGGTGTTCATGAACAAGGCCGACCTCGTCGACGACGAGGAGCTCCTGGAGCTGGTCGAGATGGAGGTGCGCGAGCTGCTCTCGTCGTACGAGTTCCCGGGCGACGACCTGCCGGTGATCCAGGGGTCCGCCCTTGGCGCCCTGAACGGCGAGGCCGAGTGGGTGGCCAAGGTGGAGGAGCTCATGCAGTCGGTCGACGACTACATCCCGACGCCCGAGCGTGCGATCGACCGCCCGTTCCTGATGCCGGTCGAGGACGTGTTCTCGATCACCGGCCGCGGGACGGTGGTGACGGGCCGGGTCGAGCGCGGCGAGATCAAGGTCGGCGACCCGGTCGAGATCGTCGGGATGCAGGAGGAGAAGATGGACTCGACCGTGACGGGCGTGGAGATGTTCAGGAAGCTCCTCGACTCGGCGCAGGCCGGCGACAACGCGGGCATCCTGCTTCGCGGCATCGACAAGGACGCGGTCGAGCGCGGGATGGTGATCACGAAGCCGGGCGCGGTGACGCCGCACCGGAAGTTCGAGTGCGAGGTGTACATCCTCTCGAAGGACGAGGGGGGCCGTCACACGCCGTTCTTCAAGGGGTACCGCCCGCAGTTCTACTTCCGGACGACCGACGTGACGGGGGACATCGAGCTCGCCGAGGGTGTGGAGATGGTGATGCCTGGGGACAACACGCAGTTCTCGGTGGACCTGATCGTGCCGGTGGCGATGGAGGAGGGCCTTCGGTTTGCGATCCGGGAGGGCGGCCGGACGGTGGGCGCCGGCGTCGTCTCCAAGATCCTCGACTAGACCTCGCAGAGACCGCACACACGACGCGGGCGACAGTTCGCACCTTAGCCGACTGTCGCCCACGCGTCCCAACAAGCCACAATGGCCAACCAGAAGATCCGGATCAAGCTCAAGTCGTTCGACCATACGCTGGTCGACAAGAGCGCCGAGAAGATCATCCGCACGGTCAAGTCGACCGGTGCCGTTGTGAGCGGGCCGATCCCGCTTCCGACGCGCAAGACGATCTACACCGTCCTGAAAGGGCCGCACGTCGACAAGAAAGCGCGCGACCAGTTCGAGACACGGAGCCACAAGCGACTGATCGACATCCTCTCGACCTCGTCCAAGACCGTCGACGCTCTCATGAAGCTCGAGCTTCCGAGTGGCGTCGATGTCGAGATCAAGGTCTGAGTCCCGCTGGCGGCCTCCGCCAGTGACCATCCAGTTTCCGCTTAACTAAACCAGAGGGTTTCAATGAGCGCCATTCTCGGCCGCAAGGTCGGCATGACAAGCGTCTTCGACGAGACGGGCCGCCGCACGGTGGTCACCGTCATCGAAGCCGGTCCCTGCGCCGTGACGCAGGTCAAGACCCCCGAGACCGACGGCTACTCCGCCGTCCAACTCGGCTTCCAGGACAAGAAGGAGAAGCGGACCACGAAGGCGCTCCAGGGCCACTTCGAGGCCGCTGGCGTCGCGCCGAAGAAGCACGTCGTCGAATTCCGTGACCTGGACCTCGACGTCAGCCTCGGCGACGAAGTCACTGTCGATGTGTTCGAAGAAGGCGATACAATCGCCGTCTCGGGCAC
>JBCDLV010000243.1:0-5401 GCA_038744895.1 Bacteroidota bacterium
CGCTCGTCGACGCCGATGTCGTGTTCTACAACGGCTTGGAGCTGGAGGGACGCATGGGCGAGGCCTTGGAACAGGTCGAGGACCGTGGGATCTCCGCCGAGCCGGTCGCCCAGACCGTGCGGCAGTCGGCCCTGCTGATGCCGGAGGAGTTCGATGGCGCCTTCGATCCGCACGTGTGGATGGACGTCACGCTGTGGAAGGACGTCGCGGAGACGCTCGCGAAGGAGTTCACGGACATGGACTCGACCCATGCGGAGATCTATGCGGAGAACCTCGCGGCCTACAGCGCCCGGCTCGATTCGCTCGACGCCTGGGTCCGCGCCGAGGTGGAGGCGGTGCCTGAGCCGCAGCGCGTCATCGTGACGGCCCACGACGCGTTCAACTACTTCGGCGCGGCGTACGGCTTCGAGGTCCGCGGGCTTCAAGGGCTGTCGACGATCACCGAGGCGGGGGCCGTCGACATTCAGGACCTCGCCACCTTCGTCGCCGAGCGACAGATCCCAGCGCTCTTCGTCGAGACGAGTGTGTCGGAGCGTAGCATCCAGGCCGTCCTGGAGGCCGTCCGCTCGCGCGGGTGGACCGCCGAGATCGGTGGCCGTCTCTACTCCGACGCGCTCGGGGATCCTGGAACGCCAGAAGGCACCTACGAAGGCATGATCCGCCACAACGTGACCACCATCGTGGAGGCGCTCACCGGCCAGGTTAGCGCGCCAGCGGGGCCACCGGCGTAGTGATGGCGATGCGTGACCCGCTTGCAACAGATCGACGGAATGGCATACCGGTCGCTGCCGACAGGCGCCAGCGGGACAACTGCGTATCCCCATGATCAACCGAGGTACGCATGCCACGCATCACGCATCCGGTACCACGCCAGCCATTGATGTCGCCGACCTCACCGTCGCCTACCGCGACGAGCCGGTGCTGTGGGACGTCGACCTGCGCGTGCCTGAGGGCGTGCTCATGGCCATCGTCGGACCCAACGGAGCCGGCAAGACCACGCTGATCAAGTCCGTCCTGGGCCTCCTCCCGCTGGCGGCCGGTCGCGTTGAGATCCTGGGCGGCCCGCTGGCGGCGCGGCGGCGCGACATCGCCTACGTGCCGCAGCGAGGGTCCGTGGACTGGGACTTCCCGACCTCCGTGCTGGACGTGGTGCTGATGGGTACGTACGGCCGCCTCGGGTGGATCCGGCGCCCCGGCGCGGAGGAGCGCGCGCGCGCGTCGGAGGCCCTGGAGCAGGTCGGCATGGCCGACTTCGCCGATCGACAGATCGCGCAGCTCTCCGGCGGACAGCAGCAGCGCGTGTTTCTGGCGCGGGCGCTCGTGCAGGACGCCAGCATCTACCTCATGGACGAGCCGTTCCAGGGCGTCGACGCGACCACCGAGCGGGCCATCGTGGCCTTGCTGCAACGGCTCCGCGAGAACGGGAAGACCGTCCTGGTCGTCCACCACGACCTGCAGACGGTCCCGGAGTACTTCGACTGGGTGCTTCTGCTGAACGTCCGCCGAATCGCAGCGGGGCCCGTGGACGAGGTGTTCACCGACGCCAACCTGCGCGTGGCCTACGGGGGCCGCGTGCCGTTCGCCGGAAAGCGAGGCCCCGCGGCTCCTGAACGTCCCGAGGACCACCCCGCGCAGGGCGCCACGGCCGAGCGCCCGCTGGCGTCGGGCACGCCTGCGCCAGCGGAGTCGCTGGACGTGCCGTCTCGCACGAGGTCGTGATCGAGTTCGACTACACGCTGCGGACGGTAGCGCTGGGCGCGGCCGTTCTGGGACTCTCGTCCGGGAGCCTCGGGGCGTTCGCCGTGCTCCGCGGCCAGTCCCTGCTCGGCGACGCGATCAGCCATGCCGTGCTGCCCGGGATCGCGCTGGCGTTTCTCCTGACCGGCAGCAAGACCTCGCTCGTGCTCGTCATCGGGGCAGGAGTCGCAGGATGGCTCGGGGCGCTGTGCGTCAACACCGTCGTCGAGAAGAGCCGGGTGCCGTACGACGCGTCGCTCGGCATCGTCCTGTCCGTGTTTTTCGGTCTCGGGATGGTGCTGCTGACGTACATCCAGTCGCGTCCCGACGCGAGCCAGGCCGGGCTCGACACGTTCCTGTTCGGCCAGGCCGCTGCTCTGATCGGCCGCGACGTCGTGACGATGGCCGTGCTCGGCGGCGTGGCGCTGACGGCGATGCTGCTGTTCTGGAAAGAGTTCAAGATCCTCCTGTTCGACGCGGACTTCGCCGCCTCCCAGGGGCTGGCCGTGCGCGCCCTCGACGTGGGCCTGACGACGCTGCTGGTGGTCGCCATCGTGATCGGGCTTCAGACGGTGGGCGTCGTCCTGATGAGCGCCCTGATCGTGGCGCCAGCGGCGGCGGCGCGCCAGTGGACGGACCGGCTCTGGGGCGTCGTCGCGCTGGCCGGCGCGTTCGGCGCGGCATCCGGAGTCGTCGGCGCGCTCCTCAGCGGAACGGCTGCCCGCGTCCCGACCGGCCCAACCATCGTGCTCGTCGCGACGGCCCTCGTGATCGGCAGCTTGGCGCTCGCCCCGCGCCGGGGCCTGCTGGCGGCGTGGCTCCGCGGCCGGCGCAACCGGCGCGTGCTGCGGGTGGCGGGCACCTTGGAGGACCTGTACACGCTGGCGCTTCGCCACGCCGACCCGTTCTATCCGCACCCGACGGCGACGCTGGAGACCATGACGGCGCGCCCCGAGGCCGTCGCCCCCACGCTCGGCAGGCTCCGCCAGCAGGGACTCGTGGAGCCCGCTGGCGACGCCTGGGCCCTCACCGCCCGGGGACTGGCCGAGGCCCGGCGGCTGGCACGCCAGCGGGACGAGTCATGACCCCGCAGGTCGAGATCCAGCTCATCGCCGCTGTCACGGCTGCTGCCTGCGCCCTCGTCGGCACGTTCCTCGTGTTGCGACGGACCGCGCTGCTCTCGGACGCGATCAGCCATGCCATCCTGCCCGGCATCGTGCTGGCGTACTTCCAGACGGAGAGCCTGACGTCGCCGCTTCTCCTGCTGGCGGCGGCGGCCACCGGGGTCGTGACGGTCGCCCTGATCGAGGCGCTCGGGCGGACCCGCCTCGTGAAGCAGGACGCGGCCATCGCGCTCGTCTTCCCCGCGCTGTTCTCCGTCGGCGTCGTGCTGATCTCGCGCTACGCCAGCAGTGTCCACCTCGATACCGACGCTGTGCTGCTCGGCGATCCGGCCTTCTCGTGGATCGAGCGCCTCACGGTCGGCGGGCGCGACCTCGGCCCGCGAGCCCTGTGGCTGATGGGTGCCGTGCTGGCCCTGGTGGCCGCGTTCATCGCGGCGTTCTACAAGGAGCTGAAGATTAGCACCTTCGATTCTGCGCTGGCGGCGGCGCTCGGGCTGGCGCCCGCCGCGCTCCACTACGCCCTGATGTCCCTGGTCTCGGTCGTCGCTGTCGGGGCCTTCGATGTGGTCGGGTCGATCCTGGTCGTCGGGCTGATGATCGCCCCGCCGGCGGCGGCATGGCTCCTGACGGACCGGCTGCCCGTGCTGCTCGGGTTGTCCGTGGCGATCGGCGTGGCGAGCGCCGTCAGCGGCTACTGGCTGGCCCGGCTGGCGGATGTCTCCATCGCCGGTGCCATGGCGGTCATGGCCGGCGTCCTGTTCGCGGCGTGCTTCGCCCTCGCACCCGATCGTGGCCTGGTGGCCCAGGCGCGTCGACGGGCGCGCCAGCGGGTCGCCTTCGCCGAGCGCATGCTGCTCGTCCACCTGCTCCACCACGAGGACTCGCCCGAGGCCGAGCGCGAATGCCGCGTGAGTCACTTGCAGGATCACCTGCGCTGGGCGCCGGCGTTCGCAACGCGTGCCGTGCGCGCGGCCGAGCGCGACGGGGCCGTGACCCGAGCCGGCGACCGGCTGGCGCTGACCGCCAGCGGCCGAGCGCGTGCGCAGCGCGCGATGGTGACGTAGGCCGGGTGTAACTCGCCGCGAGGCCGGGCCGTCGTTCAGGGGAGAACCCTGGATTGAACCATGCGCCCGCTTCTTCTTCTCCTGGCCCTCGGCGGTTGCTCGATGGCGACCGTCGACGCACCGGATACCGAGGCCTCGTCGCTCCCGCTTCTGCCCGACGGTCTTTCCGTGGGCGTCAGCTTCTACGGAGGCGGGACGTTCGAGGGCCTCACCGACGGCCTTCAGGCGACGCTCGACGATGGCATCGACAGCGGTCTCAGCGCATGGACCTACTACCTGGAGTGGTCGGATCTGGAGGCCGAGGCGGGCCGCTACACCCTCGACACGTTCGAGCAGTCGCTGGCGGATGCGCAGGCCCGAGGCCTCCGGCCGTTCGTCAACGTGACCATCGGCGACAGCGAGGGGTTCAGCCTGCCCGCTGGCGTGTCCGATCCGAACGACCTCGACGATCCCGAGGTGATCGAGCGGTTCGGCAAGCTCCTGGACGAGATCGTCCCGACGCTCGTCGCCCGCGGCGGTATGATTCTGGGGCTGGGGAACGAGATGGGCGAGTACCTCGACGGCGACCGGGAAACGCGGGAGACCTACGCGCGCTTCGTCGACGCCGCGCGCCAGCGGGTGCACACCATCGAGCCCCGACTCGCGGTCGGCGTCACGCTGACGACGGGCGCGATCCGTGAGCGGTCGCCCACGTACCGATCCATGCGGGAGGTCTCCGATGTGGTCGCCTTCAACTACGGGCCCATCCCGGCGAGCTTCGTCGTGCTCGACCTCGAGGACATCCGCCGCGACTTCCGCGAGGTGCTGGACGCCTCGGGCGACGGCCCCATCGTTATCCAGGAGCTGACGTGCCCCAACGCGCCCTCGATGGGCGCCTCCGACGCGTGGCAGGCCGACTGCTTCCGCGAGCTGTTTGCGGAGATCGAGCAGACCCCCCAGGTCCGCTTCGCGTCCATCTTCACGTTCGCGGACTTCGACGAGCCAACGTGCTCGCTCATCCAGGACGCCCTCCTCGGCGACGAACTGGACGACCTGCCTCGTGACGTGGCCCAGCGACTGGCGGACTACTTCTGCGCCCTCGGCGTGGTCGATGTCGATGGCACGCCGTCACCGGCCTGGGAGGTGATCCTCGACGAGATCGAGGGCTAGCCCTCCCGGCATCCCGCTGGCGCGCAGCACCGCCTCGCGCTCTCAGAGCTGCCACGCCAGCAGGACGCTGCGTCTCAGCAGGACGCTGCGACGCCAGCGGGGGAGCCGCCAGCGGGGGAGCCGCCAAGGTCCCCGCGCCGGGTACGCGAAAACGCCCGCTGGCGCCAGGGAGCCCCGGTATCTTGGCTGCCCCGGACCTCCACCACCATGACCGAAAGCGCTACCCTCAGCCACGTCGACGATCAGGGACAGGCCCGCATGGTCGACATCAGCCACAAGACGTCGTCGGCGCGCACGGCGGTCGCCGCGGGCCGCGTCACGGTCGGC
>JBCDLV010000244.1:0-5314 GCA_038744895.1 Bacteroidota bacterium
ACAACGACTGCCGGACCGTAAGCGGCCTCCGCTCGCTGACGCTCGGGACCGGGATGGAGTACTGGTACAACGACCTGCTGGCGCTCCGCGCGGGCTACTTCTACGAGGACCCCGCCAACGGCAACCGCCAGTTCCTGACGTTCGGCACGGGCATCCGGTACAGCCTCGTCGGCGTGGACATCTCCTACATCTACGCGCTTCAGGAGAACTCCCCGCTGGCGGACCAGCTGCGGTTCTCGCTGCTGCTCAACATCCCCCGCTAGCACGGGCGGTCGGTCCGCTGGCGAGAGGCCACCGCCAGCGGATCGCGAGTAGGTTCAGGGGTCTCCTGCGCTCGACGTGAACGACCTCCAGGCCACCGGCCTGTTCGCAGTCCTGCTCCTCGCTTCGGTGGCCCTGGGCGAAGCGATCCGCGTTTTTACGCGGTGGCAACCGGAGTCGACGCGCCGCGTGGTCCACATGGGCGTCGGGCTGACCACGGCCGCGAGCCCGCTGTGGTTCGACGCGCCAGCGGGCATCTACGTGCTGGCCGTGCTGTTCGTGGCGGGCAACGTGGTGGCGATCCTCCGCGGGTGGTTTCCCGGGATGCATGCCACCCAGCGGCGGACGTGGGGCACGGCCCTGTTCCCGCTGGCGCTGATCGTGGCCCTGTGGCTGTGCTGGACACTCGACGCCAGCCGGATCTACGTGATGCAGGCGACCTTCCTGGTGCTGGGACTCGCGGACCCGGCAGCATCATTCGTCGGCACTCGGTTGCGGTCCCCGCGACGCTACCGGGTCGGCGCCGCGACGAAGTCGTTGGAGGGGACGGTCGCGTTCGCGTGCGTCGCGTTTGCTTGCACGCTCCTCGCCGTGGTCGTGCTCGGCCCGGATCGCCCGCTGGCGGAGAGCGCGGCGGCAGCGGCCGTAGTCGCTATGCTGGCGGCCACAGCGGAAGCCCTCGGCAAGGCCGGGTGGGACAACCTGTGGATCGTGCTCGCGGTCGTGGTGCCGCTGAGCCACCTCGACGCTACCCCGGGTGCCCTCGTGTTGCACCTCTACGGCGTTGCCGCTGCGGTCGTGTTCGTGGTCGCCACGTTCCGAGCCCACGCGCTGGACCTATCCGGCGCACTCGCCGGCGGCCTGCTGGCGTGGATGCTTGTCGCCCTCGGCGGGATGAGGTGGGCCGTGCCTGCATTGGTCTTCTTCGTCCTGTCGAGTGTGCTGTCCAAGGTGGGCCGTCGCTCGAAGGCTGAGGCTGAGTCCAAAGCCGAGAAAGGGAGCCGTCGCGATGCCGGGCAGGTGGTGGCCAACGGCGGCGTCGCGGCATGCGCGCTGGCCGCGACCGTGTTCGACGCGAGTCCGCTGTGGTATGTCGTCTTCGTCGGCGCTTTCGCAGCGGCGGCGGCAGACACGTGGGCGACAGAAGTGGGCACTGCGCGGCGGGGGACCACGCGCCTGCTGGCGGTGGGTCCGGTCGTGGCCCCCGGGACGTCGGGGGGGATGTCTCTGTCAGGGACGGCTGGGGCCGTGGCCGGAGCCGCCTCGGTCGTTCTCGCCGCGGCACTCGTCGCTAGCGCCAGCGGGGTCTTGTGGGTGCTCGTCGGTGCGGTCGGTGTCGCTGCGTCCGTCGTCGATTCAGCGCTCGGCGCATCCATCCAGGCTCGGTATCGCCACCCCAACGGGTCGCTCACGGAGCGCTCCGAGGTGGGCGGCCAGGCGCTTCCTCTCGCCGCCGGCTGGCGAGCCATCGGGAACGACGCCGTCAACATGACCGGGACGATGGTCGGAGGCGCCGGTGCCGCGCTTGTCGCGGCGGCGCTGCTCTGACGCACGTCATGCGCGCGTCGTCCGTTCGGGACGAACGCGTGACCGAGCGTAGCTTCGGCGCGGCTTCACTTCCGACTCTATGGCCTGGTACCGCAAGCTCCACTGGCAGATCATCCTCGGCCTCCTGGCCGGCCTCGGCTTCGGCATCCTGTCGGCGTCGTTGGGATGGGGAGGCTTCGTGTCGGACTGGATCGACCCGTTCGGCACGCTGTTCGTGAATGCACTGAAGCTGATCGCAGTGCCCCTGGTGCTCGCCAGCCTGATCACGGGCGTCGCCAGCCTGTCGGACTTGCGGAAGTTGTCCAGGATCGGTGGCAAGACGATCGGCATCTACCTGGTCACGACCGCCATTGCCGTCACGATCGGCCTGGTGGCCGTCAACGTGCTTCAGCCCGGCGATGCCATCCCGCCTGACCTCCGCGACGAGTTGATGGCCGCCTACGCCGACGATGCCACGGGCCGCGTCGCCACGGCGTCCGAGGTGGAAGAACGGGGCCCGCTGCAGTTCCTGGTGGATGCACTCCCCGACAACGCGTTCTTCGCGTTCCAGGACAACCGGAGCATGCTCCAGATCGTCGTGGTGGCTATCCTGCTCGGGATCGGGCTCGTCCAGGTCCCGAAAGAGAGAGGCGCCCCGTTCCTGGCCTTCTTCGAGGCGCTGAACGACATCGTGATCCGGCTGGTGGATCTCATCATGAAGACGGCGCCAGTCGGCGTCTTCGCCCTCATGGCGAGCACCATCACGACCACCGCTGGCGATGATCCCGGGCGGATCTTGGCGCTTCTGAATGCCCTGGGCCAGTACAGCTTCGTGGTGGCCCTGGCGCTGGTCTTCCACAGCGTCGTGGTGTACCCGTCGATCCTCAAGGCGCTCTCGCCGATGAAGATCAAGGACTTCTTCCAGGGCATCGGTCCCGCGCAGCTCGTGGCGTTCTCGACCTCCTCGTCGGGCGCTACGCTGCCCGTGACGATGGAGCGATGCGAGGAGAAGCTGGGCGTCAGCGAGGAGGTGTCCAGCTTCGTGCTCCCGCTGGGGGCCACCATCAACATGGATGGGACAGCGCTGTACCAAGCGGTCGCAGCCGTATTCATCGCCCAGGCGCTCGACCTCGGGCTCGACCTCGCGGCCCAGCTGACGATCGTGCTAACGGCCGTGCTGGCCTCGATCGGGACGGCGGCGGTTCCAGGAGCCGGCATCATCATGCTGGTCATCATCCTGGAAGCGGTCGGCGTGCCTAGCGCGGGCATCGCCCTGATCCTCGGTGTGGACCGCATCCTGGACATGCTCCGCACGGTGACCAACGTCACGGGAGACGCCACGGTCGCGACCGTCGTGGCGGCCAGCGAAGGGCAGCTCGGCGAGGTCAACCTCTCCGAGGAGGAGGACCGGATCGTCGTCGCTGCATGAGAATCGCCGCCGTCCTGCTTCTGGTGCTGGGGACGGTGCACGTGTCCGCGCAGGCCGACGGCGGGACACTTTCGCGAGAGGCGGTCGACGCGCTAGGCATCGACACGCCAGCGGGCGCCGAGGCCTATGCCGCCGCCCTCGATGATGCATACGCCTTCCGGCTGGCGGCAGCGGAAGAGGGATTCCGCCAGCTGGCGGATCTCGAGCCTGGATCCGTCGGCGGTGCCTACGGCATGGCGGGCGTGGCGCTGTGGCGGGCCTTCGCGATCGAGGAAGAGGACGTGTTCGATCGCTTTTATGCCATCAACGACTCCCTCCAAGCGGCGGCAGACGCGCAGGGCTATGTCCTGGTCGGTGCGGTCGCCAAGCTGCAGCGCGCGCTGGCGTTCGGTCGCCAAGAGCGCTACACCCGTGCCGCTGGGTCGTTTCGAGAGGCCTGCATCCGCTTCCGCCAGCTGACAGGCCCCGATGCTGCCTACGGACAGGGGATCTGCCAAGCCGCCGCAGGGTCGGTTCCGCGGTCGTACCGGTGGATCGCGAGGCTCCTCGGCTTCCGGGGCAGCATCGCCAGCGGGCTCGCGCTCTTGGACGCGTCGTCTTCGTCGGGAGGCTTGCTGGCGGAGGACGCGACCATCGCGCTGGCCATCACAGACGCGACGCTCAACGAGCGGCGTGCCGGCTCGGTGGATCGCCTGGTGGCCCTGGCGGATGCGCGCCCCGATTCACCCCTGCTGGCGTACCTGGCAGGCTATCACCTGCTGCTGGACCGACGCGCGGACGAGGCGGAGGCCGCCCTGCGCCGTGCGAAAGCGGCGCTCACCACCAGCGACGCGGACATCCCGTTCGTGGACGCTCACCTCGGGGTTGCGCTGTACCGCCAGCACCGGTTCGACGAGGCGATTCCGCTCTTGGAGTCTTACGTGCGCACGTTCCGGGGCCGTGCCTTGGTCGCCCAATCCACGCTGTACGCGGGGATCGCGCGCGAGATGACGGGAGACCGACGGCGCGCCGAGAGCCACTACCGCCGCGTCCGGGCCTCACGCGACTACGACGTGGACCTTTCCGCCGCACGCGAGGCCGAGCGCCGCCTGGAGTCTCCCATGACGCCAGCGGAGCGCCTGCTCGTGCTCGGTGGCACCGCGTATGACGGCGGTCGGTATGATGAGGCGGTGGCTCATCTCCAGCCCGTGGTCACGGACAGGGACCTCCCAGCTGTCGTCAGGGCGGAAGCGGCGTACCGCACAGGGCGTGCGCGCCAGGCCCAGGAGACGTGGGACGATGCCCTGCGCCACTTCCGGCTGGCGGTCGACCGGCGCGGCGACCCGATGGCGAAGTGGGGCCCGTGGGCGCTGTACCACATGGGCGAGGTCGAAGAGGCCCGAGGCGCGCACGGCGCCGCTGAGCGGATCTACCAGGAGGTGCTCGACAATGAGGCCGAGTTCGACTTCCACAAGTCGTTGGAGCAACGTGCTAGGGCGGCCATGGAGCGGATCCGGCGGTCGTAGCATGGAAGCGGACTGACAAGTGCATGCCATGCGACATGTCGTTGCCCTCACCCTCGGCCTGCTGGCGGTAGCCGCGGGCGCGCAGCCGGTCGCCAGCTGGCAAGGATGCACGCTTCATGCGCGAGGCGCACATGCGGAGCCGGGTCCGCCCATCCCGTTGTCTGCGCGCCTCGCCACCGATGCGCCGGTGGAGCGCGTCGTCACGTCGGGATCGGCCACGATCATCGTGGACTACGTGGGCTTCACGTCCCAGGCGCAGGCGGCCTTCCAGGAGGCCGTGGACATCTGGTCGACGCACATCGCGTCGACGATTCCGATTCGTGCACGCGTCGAGTTCGCGCCGCTCGGCGCCACGACGTTGGGATCCACGGGACCCTTCCTCTCGCGAGACTTCGAGAACGCTCCGATCCCGCAGACCTGGTACCCGTTCGCCCAGGCCGACGCCCTCGCCGGCGAGGACCTGTTCCCGAATCCGAACCAGGACTTTTTCTACGACATCGTCGGCACGTTCAACAGCAACCAACCGGCGTTCTACTTCGGCCTCGATGGCAACCCGCCAGCGGGCCAATTCGACTTCGTCACCATTGCGCTC
>JBCDLV010000245.1:0-5307 GCA_038744895.1 Bacteroidota bacterium
GGAACCGGATCCCGCTGGCGATGCGGTGCCTGCTGCTCAGGGGCCACGGACGCACCATCCTCGTCGACACCGGCGTCGGCCACACCAACGACGAGCGGTTCGCCGACATCTACGGCATCGACCACGACCATGCGACGCTGACCGGGTCGCTCGACGCGCTCGGTGTCACGCCCAGTGAGGTGACGGACGTGCTCCTCACCCACCTGCACTTCGATCATGGCGGCGGCGTCACCCGACGCTCGGAGTCGGGTGATCTGACGCTGACCTTCCCCGAAGCCGCGCACTGGGTCAGCCGGTCGCACTGGGACTGGACCCGAGAGAGCCCCCGAGAGCAGGCGTCGTTTCTAGACGAGAACCTGGCCCCGCTGGCGGACTCGCGCCAGCTGGCGCTTCACGACGGCCAGTCACCGTTTCCGAACATCACGTTCGAGATGGTCGATGGGCACACCCGGGGGCAGGTGCTCCCGCGCATCACCGACGGCCATCGGAGTCTCTGGTTCGCTGCCGACCTGATCCCAACGGCGGCTCACGTCCCGCTCCTCTGGATCATGGCGTACGATGTCGACCCGCTGGACACGCTTCGGGAGAAAGCAGACCTCTTGAAACGGGCCGTCGATGAGGAGTGGCTGGTCCTCTTTGAGCATGACCCGGTTAACGCGTGCGCCTTTGTGGTCGAAACCGACCGTGGTTTTGCGGTACGCGACGAACGTCCCGACCTTCCAACGACTTGGCCGGTCCACCCGGAGCCTGGCGATACCTTGTGATTGCGCACCGCGCGCTCGATGTCCATGCCTCTCCGTACACCATTTGTTCGCGCGACACTCTTGGGTGTCGTTGTTGTAACACTTGCTGTTGTGGGGGGTGTCTGGGCCCACGTGACGGCTGTCTCGGCACTGCTCGGTGACGTTCCGGAGGGTGTGGTGCTGGACGCGATCGGTGTCGGATTCGCGGCGTGGGCGCTGCTGGTCGCGGCATTCGTGTTCATGGCATACGCGCTCGGCCCTGTCGTCGAGCGCCGCATCGAAACGCTGACCCGTCGCCTCGTCGGTAGCCAGCGACCGGAGGGCATCCTGTCAGATGGCGAGGCCAGCCTGGGTACGACCGTGGACGTGCTTCGCCCGGTGGCCTCCCAACTGGCGGAGTACCAGCGGGAGCGACAAGCCGACCGTGAGCACATCGCCGCGTTGTACCAGACCAGCCCGCACCCGATCCTGCTGTGCTCGATCGATGGCGAGGCCATCGAAGCCAACCCGGCGTTCTACGCCCTCAGCGGCCTCATGCCGGATCGTGTCCGCGGCGCTCGGATCGAGACGCTCGGGGCGTCGTTCCCGGTCGAGCGACTCGAGTCCTTCGCCGTCCGGTCGCTGTCCGAGGGAAGCTCGATCTCGGGTCTCGAATCCGTGCTGGAGGACCGCGACGGCAACCGCAGGCCCGTGGAGATCTCCCTCCGCGCGTTCCGAGGCAACGGCAAGGCGCTCGTGCTCTACCAGGCCACAGACAAAGCCCACGAGCGCCGCCTGGAGCAGCAGGTCGCCTCCTTCTCTGACACGCTCGACCTGATGGTCGACCAGCGGGTGCGCCAGCTGACATCGGGCCGCCAGGCACTGGGCGACCTCCTCAACGACGCCGACGTTGCGCTAGCATCGTTCGGCCCTGCTGGCGTGACCGTCCGCTGGAACCGGGCGATGGAGCGGCTGACGGCGTGGAGCCGCTCCGAGGTCACCGACTTCGCCACGGCTGTCGACGCCCTCGCGCTGGACGACGACCGCGCGATGGCGTTCGCGCGATGGTTCTGGAGTGGCTCCACCGAGCCGTTCATCACGTCGCACGTCGGCTACCGCAAGCGGATTCTGTGGCGCCGCGCCGAGAGTCCAGAGCCGGGTGCCACAGATCGCCGCGCTCTCATCGGGGTGCCGCTGCCGCTGCCGCGTCCCGTCGAGCCGGGAGGCGATGGCCTGGCCGTGTCCTTCGACCTGTAGCCCCGGTGCCGCGTGCGTTCCGTTCTGGTAGTCCACTCCGACGCTGACGGCTGGGAGGTGACGCTTCCAGCAGAGACCATGCTCACCGTGGCGACCTCGCCAGCGGAGGGAGAGGCCTACCTGCTGGCGACATCGTTCGACATCGTCGTCGTCGACCCCTCTGGCGACCACGCGTGGGCAGACCGTGTGTGTTCGGAACGGGGCGTACCCGTGGAGACGGCCGCCAGCGGGGAAGACCTCGTCGCCTGCCTCGCGAGCCGGGACGACGCTCAGGCGGTGCTTCTGCACGTGCGGTCAGAGCTGGCGCGGATCGCCCACGACCTCAACAACCCGCTGGCGATCATCGCGGGCAACGTGCAGCTCGCGCGTGAGGTGGCACGGGTCGAGCCCCCCGACGAGGCGATCGACGAGGGGCTCTCGAACATCTCGGAGGCGGCGAGGGCCCTGGAGACGCTCATCGGCCAGATCGGGGATTTGCGGTCGGCTGTGGACCGCGCACTCCGCGTCTGAAACCGCCGTAGCGGGCGTATGTCAGTCAGGGATAAGCGCCGAGGATGGATCGGAAGCGGGACGTTTAAGGGGCACTGAGAGGGGACCGATATCCCCCTCATCACGGCGTCACTGCCCAACCCCCTCACCGCATATGTCGTCCGCCCCCATGATTCCCGCTCACGAGCGCGAGCACGTCGACCGTGTGTCGGACGCGCTGGCGGATCAGCCGGAAGCGACGCGTACCCGGTGGAGCCGGGCCGTCGATCACCTCGGCGATGCGCGTGTCTACGACGCCTACCTGGAGTTCAACGAGCTCCTCAAAGCGTCTCTGGACACCACGCTGCGGACGCACGTTCAGCTTCAGGCAGTGCGATGCCTTCGAGACGCGCCCGTCGACCGCTCCAAGACGGAGCTGGCGCTGGTGGATCCGCAAGACGCCTACCAGACCATCGTCCTGGACTACCGTCTGGGGTGGCTCATGCGGCACCGCCTCATGAGCGTTCCTGCGGCTCTCCAGTACTTCGACCGCGTCGCCGATGAGGCCCGCCGGATCGGCACGCGACCGTGGGAAATCGCAGCCCTACTCGAACGTGCGACCGCGCTCATGGCACAAGGTCAGTTCGAGGAAGGCATCGAGGTGTGCACGCGCGTGTACAACCTGAGTCGGCGGAATGGGCTGGTGGAGTACATCCCGCGCGCGCTCACCTACAAAGGATTCGCCGAGGTCAAGCTCGGCAAGCACCACGCTGGCGAGGAGAGCATCCAGAAGGCCCACGAGCTGGCGACCCGCAACGACCTCGTCGCCGAGCAAGGCGTCGCCCTGCACCAGCTGGCGCAGATCTACCATTACGACTTCAAGTTCTACGGCCTCGCCCTGGAGTACTACCAGCAAGCACGGGCGACCTTGGGGCAGATCCCTGTGTGGCCGTCTCTGTTCGAGCGAATCGACGAGGACACCGCGGCCGCCCAGCGCGAACTCGGCGACCTGGACATCGCCAAGATCCTGGGGCCGATCCCGATCAACAAGCTGCGCCAGGAGTACCTCACGAGCCTCGTCAACGGCTTCGTCGGGATCCCTGGAATCGACAACCGGAGCCAACTCGGCGAGCGAATCGGACTGACCCGTCAGGCGATTCACCGGAACATCAACAGCTAGCGAGATCCGCCAGCGGGGAGCGATCCGGCTGATCTGATCGGTCGGCTCCGCGGCGCAAGGCCAGCTGGCGTGCAGGCCACCGGTGGGGTACGGCCGCACACCTTGCCCGCGTTCGCGGCGGGCTCCTATCTTTGCAGCTAACCGAAAGAACGCCTATACCGAGTTCGTGCTACACCCTGCGTAGGATTGCTTCCTGCGCGCTGATCGATCTCCCCTCTGGGTCGTCGCACGCACTCCATGCCGCGCCTCGCTCGCTTCTGCGTTCTCCTCCTCGCCGCGTCTGCCGCGGCCCAGCCGTCCTCCGACGGCTTCGTTCGTATCGAGCCAGAGGCGCCCCAGGTCCGGGTTCTCGACACGACGCCCAACGCCGTCACGGTCGAGGTTACGACCCGCTGGCGCACGTCCCTCGCCGACGCGCTGGCGCAGAGCGGGGGGCAGATCGACGCGCTCGTGGCGAATGCAGCGGCAGGCCGTGTCACGCTCTCCCACGAGATCGCCCTCGGGTCGGCCGTGCCGCCCAACGCGACGATTGTCTCGTTCGAAGGTGAGGAGGTGCCGCTGCCAGCGGGCGCGCGCGAGACACTGACCGAGGCGCTCGCGATGCCGGCTGCCGAGGTCGTTGGCGTGGGAGAGCGGCGGAGGGAGCTGATCGGTAGCCTCGCGCTTCGCGTGCTCCGCGTGGACGGCGACCGCCTCATCCGTGCCAGACGCATGGTGGTGCGCGTACCCACACCTCCCATCGCGGCGCGGCTGGCGGCATCGAGTGGGACGAACCCGCACCTCGGCGTCGAGCGCAGCCGGCTGGCGGAGGGCCGGTGGGTCAAGGTGCCGATCCCCGAGAGCGGCATCTACCGCGTCGACCGTGCGTTCCTGCGTGACTCGCTCGGTATCGAGGACGTGGATCCCGCCTCGATTGGGATCTACGGGACCGGTGGCCGCATCCTGCCCGCGCTCAACTCCGACCCTCGGCCTGCCGACGTGCTGCCGGTCGCGTCCCTGGCTATCGATGACGCCATCGTGTTCTATGCCGAGGGGCCTCAGTGGTGGGACTGGAACACAACCGACGGTCGATGGGAGCACGACATCAGCCCGTTCTCCGACAACAGCTTCTACTTCCTCCGCCTGGACGATCCCGCACCGTCGCGCATCGCCAGCGGGTCTTTCGCCAACCTCCAGGACGCGACCCTGCTGGCGACGGTCACGGCCCGACGGTTCTACGAGGAGGACTTTGAGAACATCGACCGCGACGGAGGAGGCTCCGGCCTGGATTGGTTGGGACCCAACGTGACGCCCAACGGCGGCGACTTCTCGGTTCTCAGCGATCAGGTCGAGGGGGCCAGCGCATCGGCGGTGGTCCAGTACCGGGCACGCGTCGCCGCACGAGCACTGCAGCGGGTCAACTTCAGTCTCCTGAAGAACGGCCAGGTCGTCGACCAGGCGGCTCCTCGGGTGGTCACCAGTTCGCCATTCGAGTACGACCTCGGCGAGGACGCATTCATGGAAGGAGGCGCTCCCTATGGCTCGGGTCTCGAGATCGCGGTCCGTGCCTCCGGGGGTAACCAGGGCGCGAGGGCGTGGCTGGATTGGGTCGAGGCCGTCGTGGAGCGCCAGCCTGCCGGCGGACCGGACCGGTACCTCGCGTTCCCGACGCCCGGTGGCGTATCGGGCCGTGTCGAGACC
>JBCDLV010000246.1:0-5298 GCA_038744895.1 Bacteroidota bacterium
GAGGCCTCCGCCGAGTACCAGCGTGTCGCCGAGCGCGGTGACGGCGCCTCCGGCACCCAGAATGAGCGTGCCGACCAGCGTGATCCCCGTCCAGAATGCCCTGTTGGCAGACCAACGTGGCGGGTCGTAGCCCTCAGACCACCACGCGGTCAGCGTGATGGCCGCCAGCAGGAAGAAGGTGTTGGTCAGGTGGGCGGCCATCCAGACTGCGCGTCCGATGGATGCGTTGTAGGCGACCATCTCGAAGAGGACCAGCGCCGCACCGATCGCTCCTTCGGTGACCATGAAAAAGAGGGACGCCGCTGCGGCCTTGCGAACGGGCGATCCTCGCTCGGTCCCTCTCCAGGCGACCCAGACCAGCAGGATCGCCGCGAGGCCTGCGATGGCACTCGTGACCCGGTGGCCAAACTCGATGACTGTACTCAGGGCCGGCGCGGTCGGGATGACCTCGCCATTGCAGAGTGGCCAGTGATCGCCACACCCTGCTCCGGAGCCCGACGCTCGCACCAAGGCACCCCACAGGATCACGAGTACTGTGTACCCGAGGACGCCCCACGCAACGCGGGAAACGGTCTGAGGACTTGGGTTTAACAAAACACCTGGGTGATGTACACGCGGTTGTCAGTGCTGATGCCGACGCCAACGCCAGCCGACTCGCTGAGTGGATCCAGCAGATTGGCGCGATGCCCTGGGCTGTCGACCCAGGAGCGGACGGCCCGATCTGCCAGCTCCGTAAACCAATCGTACCTCCGCTCGGTTCGGTCTGGCATTCGTCGCTCTGTGAAACGGCTGTAGAGTGTGCTCGTGTAGAGATTCTCTGAGACCCCGACCCGAGTGCGGTTGTACGTGACCGCGATCTCGCACGTGAGCCTCAGTCGGTCCGCGCGGGATTGGGGCGTCGTACCCTCCGGCGTCACGTGGTCGAAGTATCCCCGTCGCGCCATATCTCGGCTGTGGCGCTCTGCCACACCAGCGAGAGCGTTTGACCAGCGCAACGGAGAGCGCCCTTCCCGCTGGCGAATCTGGTTGACGCGATTGTGGACCGTCGTGGCTAGCTCTGACCCGTCCGGGTGGCGGGACATGCGGTCCACGGTCGAGGGGGGCATGCACCCTGCGATGACGAGTACGAGAGGTAGCAGACGCACCACTCTGGGACGTATCAGGCAGGGTATTCCGTATGGGGCCACCGGGTATGGTCCGGTGGCCTCGCGCCATTTTCGATGAGAGGCCACCAACCAAAGCGGGCGACCCCGCGAAGGAGCCGCCCGCAGCTGGCGCCGTGCTGGACCAGCAGGTCAAGAGACCGGACCTAGAAGTCCATGCCGCCGCCCATGCCGCCCATGCCGCCGCCAGCGGGCATGGCTGGCTCCGGCTCCGGCTTGTCAACCACAACCGTCTGGGTCGTGAGCAGCAGACCTGCGACTGACGCCGCGTTCTCCAGGGCCGTGCGCGTGACCTTGGTCGGGTCCACGACGCCCATGCTCAGGAGGTTGCCATACTCCTCGGTGCGGGCGTTGAAGCCGTAGTCGGCCTGGCCGTCCTTCACCTTCTGAACGACGACCGAGCCTTCGAGGCCAGCGTTGTTCACGATCTGGCGAAGCGGCTCCTCCAGGGCACGGCGCACGATCTGGACGCCGATGGTCTGATCGTCGTTGTCGGTCCGGACGTTGTCGAGGGCCGGGAGCGCACGCACGAGCGCGACGCCACCGCCAGCGACGATGCCCTCCTCGACGGCGGCACGGGTCGCGTGCAGTGCGTCCTCGACGCGGGCCTTCTTCTCCTTCATCTCAGGCTCCGTGGCAGCGCCGATCTTGATGACGGCGACACCACCCGAGAGCTTCGCGAGACGCTCCTGGAGCTTCTCACGATCGTAATCGGATGTCGTGGTCTCGGTCTGAGCCTTGATCTGGTTGATCCGAGCCGTGATGTTCTCCTGGGAGCCAGCGCCGTCGACGACGGTGGTGTTGTCCTTGGAGATCACGACGCGGGCGGCGTTGCCGAGGCTGTCGAGGGTCGCGTTCTCCAGCTTGAAGCCCTTCTCCTCGGAGAGAACCGTTCCGCCGGTGAGCACCGCGATGTCTTCGAGCATGGCCTTGCGGCGGTCGCCGAAGCCAGGCGCCTTGACGGCAGCCACGCGGAGCGTGCCGCGAAGCTTGTTGACGACGAGCGTCGCGAGGGCCTCGCCGTCGACATCTTCAGCCACGATGAGGAGCGGCTTGGACATCTGCGCCACCTTCTCGAGGACCGGGAGGAGGTCCTTCATGGCCGAGATCTTCTTGTCGTGGATCATCACGAGGGCGTCCTCCAGGACGACCTCCATGTTGTCCGGATCCGTCACGAAGTACGGCGACAGGTAGCCGCGGTCGAACTGCATGCCCTCGACGGTATCGAGTGATGTCTCTGTTCCCTTGGCCTCCTCGACGGTGATGACGCCGTCCTTGCCCACCTTGTCCATCGCCTCGGCGATGAGGTCGCCGATCTCGTTGTCGTTGTTGGCCGAGATGGAGCCGACCTGGGCGATCTCGCTGCGTCCGCCGACATCGCGGCTCTGGGAGCGAAGGTTGTCGACGATGGAGCTGACGGCCTTGTCGATGCCTCGCTTGAGGTCCATCGGGTTGGCACCCGACGTGACGTTGCGGAGGCCCTGGTTCATGATCGCCTGGGCGAGAACCGTGGCGGTCGTGGTGCCGTCGCCCGCAACGTCCGAGGTCTTGGAGGCGACCTCCTTGACCATCTGGGCGCCGACGTTGGCGATTCTGTCTTCGAGCTCGATCTCCTTGGCGACCGTCACGCCGTCCTTGGTGACGGTCGGAGCGCCGAATTTCTTCTCGATGATGACATTGCGGCCCTTCGGTCCCAGCGTCACCTTGACGGCGTTGGCGAGCGCGTCGACGCCCTCCTTCAGCTGGTTGCGGGCGTCAGCGTCGAATGTGATCTGCTTAGCCATTGTGGTGTTTCGTGTTGCGTATTGCGTGGGATGCTAGCGGTGGGCGTGCTGCGCGGCATGAGGTCTCTCACGCAACACGCAACACGCTACAGGGCGCTAGCCGTTGACGATGCCGAGGATGTCGGACTCGCGCATGATGAGGACATCCTCACCGTCGAGCTGGATCTCCGTGCCGGCGTACTTGCCGTAGAGCACGGTGTCGTTCTCCGACACGGTCATGTCGACCTTCGTGCCGTTCTCGACCTTGCCCGGGCCGACGGCCAAGACGGTGCCGCGCTGCGGCTTCTCCTTCGCGGTGTCAGGGATGAAGAGGCCGCCAGCGGTCTGCGTCTCCGCGTCTTGCGGTTTGACGACGACACGGTCGCCGAGCGGCTTGATCGATGCTGCCATGAGGGGGGGAGGGAAGTGGGATCAGAATGGCTGCCGGAACGTCCGACTGCCGGGACTCGGAATGATGTTAGCACTCTCGCTGTGAGAGTGCCAATCCGTTTAATTGACGTGGCGTCGCAGAGGTCCGCCTGCCGCGTTAAGAGAGCGCTAAGCATCGTGAAACGTCCCCGCTGGCGCGTCCGTAGGTTGGCGCATGCGTTCGCGACCAACCGGGGGATGGGCACTGGCCGCTGGCACCGCGATGGTGCTGGCCGTGCTCGCATCCGTGCCGCCCGTCGTTGGAGGAGAGCTCGGCCATGCGCTCCACCACGCATTCGGAGGCATTTGCCACCAGATGCCCGAGCGTTCCATCCACATTGGCGGCCACCCGATCGCGCTATGCCACCGATGCTCGGGCATCCTGGCAGGCTTCATCGCAGGCCTTCTGGTCGCCCCGCTGGCGGTGCGCCAGCTGACGCGCTTGACGACGGGATCGCAAGGCCGCTGGCTTCTGATCGCCGCCATCCCGACGTGCGTCGACTGGGCGCTGGGTGCTCTCGGCATCTGGACCAACACGCCGGCATCCCGTCTCCTCACCGGCGGTCTGTTTGGAATCGTCGCCGGACTTGTCCTCGCAGCCAACCTGCTAGCGTTGCCCAAGGCCTCGCCTCGTCTCACCCACTCGTCCACCCACACCCATGCCGAGTAAAGTCCCATCGATCATTCTCGGGGCCGTCGTGTACACCATCGCGGCGTTTATCACCGGATACATCAGCCTGAACGGAGGTACCTCCGCGCAGTTGATCACGTCCGCTCTGTGCTGTGTGTCAGCGCTGTTGGGCCCTGGCGTCGCCGTCTGGCACTACACGACGACGCACAGCCAGACGGTCCCCGCAGGTACGGGGGCAGGGCTTGGAGCCGCGGCCGTCGTCATCGGTGGAGCGGTGAGCTACGTGATCACGCTGGCCCTCCAGGCAATAGGCATTTACCCGTCCACGGAAGAGATCATGGAGCGCTCCCGGGATCAGATGCTAGCCCAGAACCCAGAGTTGACGGCAGAGCAAGTCGACGGCGCGATGCAGATGGCCGAGATGTTTTCTGGCCCGCTAGGAGCCGTGGTAAACCTCGTGATGGCAGCCGTGATTGGCGCCATCGGCGGCGCGATCGCTGCGTCCGTCTTCAAGCGAGGGACAGCCTAAAGGCCTCGCCGGCCACCTCGCTTGCCGAAAATCGTCTGGAGTACGAACGCGTCTTTCGCGGCGTCTGGATCTTCCAGCTGGCGCCGCCAGGACGTCCCTCTCGTGGCCGGGCGCCTAGGCCGAAGTCCGTGAGGGTCGTGCGACCTGGATCGTGGCGCGCGCTGAGCGAAGACTGGTGATTGCTCGAAGACCTCTTCGGAGAGAGGGTTCTCGACTCCAAAGCCATGTGCCTCGTGGTCCGTTGGGGCGACATCGTCGAACGACCCCTCCAGAGCGCGAAACTCAGACGCCTGCACAGACACGACCGGGCGCCTGACCGTCGGCTGTGGAGGGATGACGTCAGGAGGTTGGGTGGGAAGCGGCGGAGGAGCCGGAGGCTCGATCTCCACGGGCTCTTTCTTGCCTTCCGCCTCGGCGATGGCGTCCTCCAACTGCTCCAGAAACTGCTGGAATGGGGATGCTTCTGCCTCGGTCGCGCTGCCGTCTCCGCCGATCGGCTGTCCCTCGGCAGCCTGCGCTTGTCGCCTTGCAGCCTCCTTCCTCAGTTTGGCTCGCCGGCGTCCTGCAACGAAGTAGTACAGGATGATGAACAGGAGCGGTAGAAACTCGACGAGGGCTTCCATGAGACTCAGGCGCGACGGTGGCAACCTACGGGTTCTCGCGCTGAAAGGTGCTCAGAACAAACGAGGCGCCCGAGCCTCCTCCTGGAGTGCGTCGATGACGCGTCGGTTGGCTTTGGGAAACGCATAGTCGTCTAGTTCACGGGCGGATACCCATCGCCAC
>JBCDLV010000247.1:0-5294 GCA_038744895.1 Bacteroidota bacterium
CCCCTCTGAGGCCTCTGCCGGCTCGCGCCCTGGCGCACTCTCCGCTGGCACCAGCCCCCCCTCCAAAGGGACCGGCGCAGACGCCAGCTGGCGCCTGAGTGCGTTGACCTGCTCCGTCAGCGTCTTGATGCGGCCGGCGTCGCGTACTCGGAACAAGAGCAAGAGCGCGACGAAGCCTGCCAGTGCCGCGACGCCCTCATCGGTGGTCTCCCCCGCGATGATGAGGAGAACGGCCAGCGCGACCAGGATCAGGACAATGCGAAGGACGGAAGGCATGAGGCAAGCTAGACCGGTCCCACAGTTTTCGACCCGTCTGTTTGTACCAGGCCACATGCCCGATACACCACCAGAGCCCAGAACCGGCAGATCGCTCCGAATCTCACGCCGCGGCACGGAACCCATCGCCGCGCGAACCTCGAAGGGCTATGCCGACCTACGACTTAATTCGTAGACTCCGCCATGCATCGTCTCGTCCTTCTCCCGCTGGCGCTCATCGTCGGCTGCGCTGGCTCAGCGCTCCTCGTCGCCGAGGACCTGTCCGAGACCACCTGGGCCGAGTTCTGTCCAGACCCCGAGATCCGAACGGCGTTCGTTCGCTTCGACCCGGATGGCGTGCTGGCGTGGAGCTACGAGCACCCCGACTCGGCGCGGGCCGACGAGGTGCACACGTGGGAGGTTCGGGACGACACGCTCTTCGTCGAGTGGGCGAACGGGACGGCAGGAACGGCCTACACGCCCACGGACGATCCCGCGACCCTGGCTGGCCCCGCGACCTTCTGCCCGGAAGGGGCTACCCTGCAGAGACTCCGCTAGCGGGGCGGGTGATCTCCCGGACGCGTCTGGGGCCACCGGCGCCGCTCAGAGCACACCCTCACCGCCGATCTTGACCTGCCTGGCGCACAGCTGCGCCTCGGCCGGATCGTTCGTGGCGAGCACGACCACGCGCGCATCGTCGGCCACCAGGGATGCGATGAGGTCGCGGCCTGCAGCGTCGAGCGTGGCGCCCGGCTCGTCGAGGAGCAGCACCGGCGGGTCATGGACGAGCGCCGTCGCGATCCGGAGCCGCTGGCGCATCCCGGTCGAGAACGCACCGACGGGGTCCTCGGCGCGGGCCGCCAGCCCGACGCGGTCGAGCGTCGCGTCGACGCGCTGCGACGCCGAGTCCAGCGCGCGAGCGCGGGCCAAGAAGGCGAGCGTCTCGCGAGCGGTCAGGGCGTCGTACAGGTCGAGGGCAGGCGCCACGTACCCGACCGACCGCGGCACGTCGCGAGGCTCCACGGGCGTCCCGTCGAGGTCGAGGCGGACGGTACCCCCCGTCGGCGTGAGGAGCCCGGCGAACAACAGCAGCAACGTCGACTTGCCCGCCCCGTTGGGCCCGACGACCGCCAGCGGGTCTCCAGGCTCGACCGCCACCGTCAGGCCGTCGAACAGCCGCCGGCGTCCGAACCGCATGGACAGTTGATCGGCGACGAGGCGAGCAGGCACGAGCGGAAACCGGGGGCCGGCAAGCTAGCCAGAGGAGAACACGCGGCTGGCGCGGCCGTTGTGCTGGTGTGCATCTCCTCCGCTCGCATCTTCTCCTCGCGTCCGTCCTGCTGGCGGCGTGCGAAGTCGCCACCTCGTCCCCCCCGGATGTGTCCGCTGGCGCTGACGCCTCACCACGCGACACCGTCCGCCAGCGGGCGCTGCCGCCCGACACGGTGGACGTGCAGGGGGTCTCGTCGGCGCGGGCGCGGATCGAACCCGTAGGGAGTGGACGGGTAGAGGGGACCGTCACGTTCGTGCGCGTCGCCGGCGGCGTGCGAGTCCGCGCCGACCTCACCGGGTTGTCGCAGCGCGAGTACCACGCATTCCAGGTTCTCCGAGGGCGAGACTGCGGGGCCGACCTCACCGTCCAGCTCGGCGCCGACACCAATGCACCCCGAGGAGGGCCGTACTCGCTGCCGGGGCACCGCCGTGCGGGCGACCTCGGCAACGTGCGCGGAGACCGCGGCCGGGGCCGCTACGACCGCATCGACCCGGTGCTGAGCCTGAGCGGCACCGCGTCGGCCATCGGGCGGGCAGTCGTCCTCCGGGAGCGCCGTGACGACACGGTCAGCCCGGACGGCTCGGCGGGAGCCGTCATCGGCTGTGGCATCGTCGAGGCCACCGGATGAAGGTCGCCCTCGCCATTCTCATCGCGCTGGCGGTCGGCATCGGGTCTGGCTGGGCGCTCCGGGAGTCGAGGATTCCCACTCCGCCACCGCCTCCGCCCGATGCCGGGGACACGCCAGCCCTCGACTCGATGGAGACGTTCGTGCGCGATCTCCGCGGCCGCTTCGAGCAGCTTCGCGAGCCGACCTCCGACGAGGCCAACCGACTGCGCAGGCCCCGGACGCCGTCGTACAGGGAGCATCTGGAGATGGCCGACTCCCTCGGCGTCCCGCCGCTCAGCGGCGAGCGCGAACTCGACGGCCACCTGCGCGCGGGTCGCCTCGTCCCGATCGTGGACAGCGAGACCTACGTGGTTCGCGTCCTCGAACACTCGAAGCCATTCATCCTCCCGGCGTTGCACGACCGTCTAGAGGAGGTCGGGCGCCGGTTTCAGCAGCGCCTCGCCGAGGCCGGACTCCCGCCCTATCGGCTAACGGTCTCCTCGGCGCTCCGGACGGCCGACCTCCAGCGCGACCTCAGCCGCACCAACCGCAACGCTATCTCCGGGCGCTCCTCCCACGAGTACGGCGCCTCCGTCGACCTCGTGTATACCCGCTACGCGCTGTGGCCCTCGGCAGCGGATTCGCTGGAAGTCCCGTTCACAGATCCGCAGATCGGCCGCGCCCAGCGGATCGCGTCGCAGTGGGCGCACGACATGGCAGGGGCCTACGACGACCGGCTCTTCGGGGCGCTCGCGCGCGTGCTCGGCGCGATGCAGGACGAGGGCAAGCTGCTCGTGCTGCTCGAAGCGGAGCTGCCGGTGTTCCACATCACCCTCGACCTCCCCGAGTAGCCCGTGGACGCCGACCCACCCGAGACGCCGCCCGCCCCGCCGCCAGCGGGCGTCTCCTCCGGTGGCGAGGGCTCCGCTGGCAAGGGCTCCGCTGGCGAGGGCTCCGCTGGCGCGACTCTCACTGACGCCTCCGCTGGCGCTCCGCCAGCAGGCACGATCACGCGGGAGGCCACGCGCCAGCGGGGGTCGCGCCTCTGGCGCCGCGTGGGGCTCGCCGTCGCCGCCACGACGGTCATGCTGCTCGGGATTCGCACCTGGCAGGGCGTCGAGGCGACGTTCGCGCTCCAGGACCGCTGGGTGGCCGAAGCAGAGCAGGCCTTCGCCGAGATCCCGCTGCTCTCCGAAGAGGAGTTAGCATTCCTGCGACGCTCTAGGAACGCGCGCCACCTCGAGCTCGCGCGGCGGCTCGGCGTCGCCCCTCCTGAGACGCGGGCCGAGGCCGACCGTCTCGCCGCCAGCGGGTCGCTCGTCCGCATCGAGACGGACTCGCTCTACACCGTTCTCCCGATGAGTGCATCGCGTCCGTTCTTGACGGCGAGCGCGGCGGCGTCGCTGGACACCATCGCCGTCCGCCTGCGCCAGCGGCTCGCGGACCGCGGGCTTCCTCCCTTCCGGTTCGCCGTCTCGTCCGGCCTCCGGTCGAGCGAGGACCAGGCGGCGCTGCGCGGCGGAAACGTCAACGCGGCCGCGGGGCGCTCCAGCCACGAGTACGCCACCACGTACGACATCACCTACAACCCGACGCGGTACACACCGGCACCGGACGCCCTGCCACCACCACCGCGCATCGACCCGCGCGTGCCGGGACCGTTCGAAGGGCGGGTCCGCGCGGCGTTCGTGCGGGCGCAGGCGGCATCGCTGGACCGCCTCGCCGCCGACTATCCCTCCCGCCTGACGGCAGAGCTCGGCCGCGTCCTGATCGCACTCGAAGACGAGGGCCTGCTGGCGGTCGTGCGGGAGGTGCGCCAGCCGGTCTACCACATCACCGTCGCGCGCCCGCTGGCGGAGTAGTCCGGTCCAATCGGCGTTCTGCGTGCGGGCTAGCTTGGGCAAGAACACCCTCGGATCCATGCGCAGACTCGTCCTCCTCACGGCCCTGCTGGCGTCGGCCACCAGTGCCCAGCCGGCCGATGCAGACACGGCGCTGGTCGACCAACTCCTCCAAGGCCTCCGCCTCGACGTCAGCGTCGAGGCCATGAACGCGCTGGCGGACAGCCTGGACACCGAAGAGCCTCCCCTGTTCGGGCTCAACGCCGGGGACTTCATGCGCTACGACCTCGGCACGGTGACCGATTCGATCCGCGCCAGCTTCTTCGACGACTACCAGCCCGACCTCGTCCAGGAGGCCTCGAAATTCCTCAACGGGCCGATCATGGATCGTGTGATGAGAGCCGTGCCCATCATGGCAGGCGCGATGGGCCCGCAGCAGATGATGGCCCTGATCGAGACCCCCGGCGACCGTCCGCTCGCCGACTCTGCCCTGACGGCCCGTTACGCACGTGCGCTCCTCAGCTCGTATCAGCAGGCAGAGCTCACCAACATGACGTTCGACGCAATGTTCGAGGCGATATCCTCGGCCGTGCCGCCGGAGGCGCTCAAGGAGCTCGATCTGCAGAGCGCTCGTGCGGCGCTCCGCAGCGTCGACAACGAGGACATGCTGGACCTCCAGGTGTCGGTGTCCCTTCCCGCGTTCCGCATCACGCTAGGAGAGCTGGACCCCAGTGACATCGAGACATCGGCGGATTTCTACGAGTCGGAGGCGGGGCGGTACGCCATGTTTCGGACCGCCCTCGGCATGATGCGGATCCAGATCCCGCAAATGGTCAAGGCGATGGTACCCATGTTCGCGAGGATGGCAGCCCGCGAGGACCTGTTCGAGACGACGCCAGCGCCCATCCCGGACGGCGTCCTCGACTTTGCGGATGTCCAGCCCGAGCTTCTGGGCGGGCTGGCGTCCCTCCAGGAACGTGTGGCCTACCCGCCAGACGCGCGAGAGGAAGGCGTCGAAGGCATGGTTGTCATCCAGTTCGTCGTCGATGAGCAGGGGCAGGTGCTCGATCCCGTCGCCCTTCGCACGCCCGACGACCGCCTGGCGGATGCGGCGATCGAGGCGATCGTGCAGAGTCCGTTCAAGCCCGGACAGATGGACGGGAAGCCCGTCAAGGTGCGCTTCGCCGTCCCCGTCACGTTCCGGCTGGCAGATTAGCTGCCCCGCTGGCGACATCCGCCAGCGGGTGATGTGACGGAGCGCCGTCGCCGCTGGCGGGTAGCATGGGCCGATGTCTGCCCTCGACGCCCCCGACGACGA